>JAYUPZ010000410.1:0-37150 GCA_043759805.1 Myxococcales bacterium
GGCGGACGCAAGATTGGCGTCGTCTTCCACCACGAACACGGCCGCCTTGACTACCCGGGCGATGCGATCCTCGTGGCCGTCACCTTGCTCCCCACCGAGTTGCCGCTCTTAAACCCGGGTGCAATTGTCACCGAGACAGGCGGTCCGCAGGGCCACGTGGCGGCGCAGGCCCGGGAGAGGGGTTTGCCGGCCGTGGTCGGAGCCATCGGCGCGCGCGCTCACCTGCGCCCCGGCACCCGCGCCATCGTCGACGCCGATGCCGGTTTTGTCATACCGATCGAGGATTGGGCGTGAATGAGCGGAAGGACATCAGGGTCGCGGCAGCGAAATCTCGCGCACGTTGGTTTGCTCGATGACCTCAATGTCGTCTTCTTCGAGCTCGATCACGTATTCGAGCAATTCGGGCATGAAAATGTGCGGATCCGTGTGATCCGACCGACCCATCGTGCGGCGATCGCCCACGCGGCGCTCTCGCGGGAACAGCCGATGATCGCGTGAGTCGTTTCGTCGCTCGTCATCGCGTCGATCGCGATTCAAGAGATGGCGCAACTCATCGATGGCTTCGGGGATCTGGTCGAGCTTGATCGTTCGCCCTGCGCAATTGTGGCAAAAGGGGATCGATCTGCCCTTTAGTTCCAGCAAGCGGAGGTTGTCGCGGCGTTTGTCGTTGCAGATGGTGCACGACGCTCCGAGGCCGACCGGCCGGGCATCAGCCCAGTGTGAGTAGCAACGCCAACAACGGCTTCGGCGCAGCTCCGTTACCTGCGTCCCGCAGACGCTACAGGGAAGGGTGGGGCGTTCGATTTGAATGCTCATTCCCTTGATCGGTAATACGACCCGGGCGGCTCGGCAATTTTTCGAATATTGGGGTGGCCGAGATTGGCCCGGATGGATCGAATCAGGATATGGTTTGGCCATGCCCCCGCTCCATTCCTCCCGTCGCACCTTTATCCACGCCGTTGGCCTCGGTCTTGCCGCCGCCCCCCTGTACGTGCCCGCGCGGGCCTTTGGTGCCAACGATCGAATACGGCTTGGGTTCGTCGGTGTCGGCAAGATGGGCATGGGCCATCTCAAGTCCTTCGCCGGAATGAAGGACGTAGAGATTCGAGCCGTGGCGGATGTTGAAGAGTCGCGACGGTTGCAGGCGCGAAAGATCGTCGATGAAAAGTATGCTGCGGAAAAGCGCGCCCCGGCGGAAGTGTCGCTGTACGTCGATTACCGCGAGATGTTGGCAAAGAACGATATCGACGCGGTCGTCATCGCCACGCCCGATCACTGGCACACGACGCCCCTCATTCATGCGGCGCTCGCGAAAAAAGATGTGTATTGCGAAAAGCCTCTGACGTTGACGCTTGAAGAATCCGAGCTTTCCATCAGGGCCGTCCGCAAGATGAACATCGTCTTGCAAACCGGCAGCCAGCAGCGTTCGGAGAACGAAGGACGCTTTCGGGTTGCGGCCGCGTACATTCGTGCGGGAAAAATTGGGAAGGTCACCGCGGTGTCGGGACATTTTGGTCCAACCTCGAAACCTTGTGACCTACCCGAAGAGCCGCTCGACCCGGGCCTCGACTGGGATCGCTGGCTGGGACCGGCGGCAAAACGTCCGTATCACACCTTTCTGTGTCGACGAGGAACACCGGATTCGTACCCGTGGATGCCGGGCTGGCGTGACTACAGCGAGTTTTCAGGCGGACAGGTCACCGACTGGGGCTGCCACCACCTCGACATCGTGCAATGGGCCCTCGGCAAGGATGGTTCGGGTCCGAATCGTATCACGCCTCCGCAGGGCAGCTGGCCGAGGGGTGGCGGCGGACAGTTGGTTTACGACAAGACCATCGTGGGCGACCACATCGTCGTGACCCACCGGGCATACGGCAACGGCATTCGCTTTTACGGAACTGACGGTGAGATCTGGGTCAATCGCGACGAGCTGGTGGGCACGGGATCGGTATTCAAAGAAAAGCTGAGCGATGCGGAATTGAACTTCGACGGGCACCTTGGTCCCGAGGCGATGATCGACTGGAGCGGTACCGAGAAGGGCAAACCACCAAAGATCACGGGCACAAACCACCGGCGTGATTTCCTCGAACGCATGCGCGATCGCAAGGATCCGATCTGCAAGATTGAGGTTGGCGCGGGCACGGCTGCGGTTTGTCACCTGCTTAACCTCGCGTACTGGGGGAACAAGCCCCTGCAGTGGAACGCGGCGAAGTGGAGTGGCGTGGCTGCCAACCAAAAGTCCCGCAAGGCGCGGGCAGGTTACGAGCTGCCGAAGGTGTGAGTGCGCACCGCCTTCAGTTGTTCCTTGAGAGACTTTGCGGCAAGGGCATACCCGCCGTTGGAGCCGTCCACAAAATGCACATGGTTTCCGCTATAGCTGCCGACCATGCAGGTGATGAGCGCCTCGCCGGACTGATGCATTCCGTAGCACAGGCCACCGGCCTGGTGTCGCGCCAATAGATAGCGGTCAAGCGTCTCGATTTCCTCGGCGCGCAGATCCAGGATCATGCGCAGAGCCTCGTCGAATTTTCGGAAGTCCGTGTTTTCGAGGAACTCCAGTTTGTAAGTCGAGCC
Organism: Myxococcales bacterium; assembly: GCA_043759805.1. Lineage (GTDB taxonomy): Bacteria > Myxococcota_A > Polyangia > Fen-1088 > Fen-1088 > JAWXBF01. The sequence goes on from JAYUPZ010000410.1 coordinate 2,575, forward strand.
GTTGAAGGAGCCCGCTTTGATGCCAAGGCCAAGGAGTCCTCGCCCAAGCAGCGCACCGTTGCGGGCCACCTTGTGCGCGCGATTGAAGGCGGGTCCCGATGCCGTACCCGTTAGCAAGCGTGCCTCGGTTGAAAAATCTCCGGTCAAGGTTTTCAACTTCATTCCGTCGAGCGTGACGGGTTTGGGTGAAGCGTCACCCACAAGGCGCGCGATCTCGCGCAAGATTTCGCGATAGGTGGATTCTTTCGAGGACGGATCGTCCGCGGTCGCCACGACAAGGAGACTGACGACGCTGCCCCTGCGACTCGCCACGGGTTGCCATCGACACTCAAATCCATTCAAGTTGGCCTCGGCCGGACCGCCCTCACTGATGGCGAAAGCCTGCCCGGCAACTGGATCTTTGATCCAGGTTTCCGCCGTGGAAAAACCGGTACCGGAAAAGGCAGCGAGCACCACGTTCGGGCTCAACCGGTAGCGCCCCACTTGAACCGGATGCCCCTGCCGCGTCAGTTCAGCGACCGGCACATGGGATACGCGCAAATTCATGGAGAAGGCATCCCGTGCAAGGTTGCGCAATCCGCGCAGAGCTGTCTCCACGGCCTCAATGCGGGAGCCCGGAACGAGCAGGGTGGCGCCATCTCCGCCGAAAACGTACGGCAAATCGAGGTCAGGCAGGGCGTTGCGCAGTGCCACAATGCTCCCGACACCGAGCGCATTCACGTCTCGATAGCGTCCGGCCTCGATCGCGACGGTCGAACCCCGAACGTCCGAGATCACGACATGCCAGTCGTCGGGAACGGGCCGGTGCAGGCTCGCAGCGACGACCTCGTCAAACTCGGATACCTCGGAGAGACGCGCGTAGAAGTCCTCGTTGCCTGCTGCCGTTAATCCTGCTGCCATCAATCTTACTTTCTCAACCGGTATCCAGTCTTGAACATCCAGCCTACCCCCGTCAAACACAACAACAAAAAGCCGAGCGTGATGGCGATGCTGATGCCCACACCCACATCGGCAGCGTCAAAAAAGCTCCACCGAAAACCGCTTATCACGTAGACGATCGGGTTCCACATCGCGATGGATCGCCACGTCGGCGCCAGCATGTCGATTGAATAGAACGCACCGCCGAGAAATGTCAGCGGCGTAATCACCAGCATGGGGATGAGCTGTAGTTGCTCGAACCCCTTGGCCCAAAGTCCGAGCATGAAGCCGAATAGACTGAAGCCGATGGCGGTCATCAGGAGAAATGCCACCATCCAGATTGGGTGCCGGATCTCAAGTGGTACGAATAGATTTGCGGTTGCCAGAATGATGACCCCGATGGTCAGTGATTTCGTGGCTGCGGCGCCGACATACCCGAGCACCATTTCGAGAAATGAGATCGGTGCCGACAACAGTTCGTAAACTGTGCCCGTAAACTTCGGCATGTAGATCCCAAACCCGGCGTTCGAGATGCTGTTCGTAAACAGCGACAACATGATCAATCCCGGCACGATGAAGGCCCCGTAGTTGATCCCATCCACCTCGCGCATGCGACTGCCGATGGCACCGCCAAATACCACGAAATAAAGCGAAGTGGTGACCACGGGTGTGATCAAGCTCTGCACGATGGTGCGCTTGAAACGTGCCATCTCGAAGCGGTAAATTGCCCACACGCCGTACCGATTGAAAGCCATCAGGCAGGGCCTCCGGTGCGGCTCGACTGTGCGTCTGTGCTCACGAGGTGAACGAAGATCTCCTCTAACGAGCTTTGCCGGGTGGCCAGATCTCTGAAACCAAGCTTCAGCTCTGCCATCCGTTGCAACAGGCCCGGGATGTCCGAGCTTTGGTCGTTGGCGTCGAAATCGTATTGCAACCGAAGCCCGCTGGATTGCAGGGTCAGGTGCCACGCGGCAAGTTCGGGCGGAAGGCTTTGCAAGGGCTCGTGAAGATCGAGAACCATTTGTCGTTTGCCCATCTTTTGCATTAGCACCGATTTATCCTCGACGAGGATGAGTCGACCCTTGTTGATGACGCCGATGCGATCCGCCATCTCTTCGGCCTCGTCGATGTAATGGGTCGTCAGGATGATGGTGACGCCCCGATCGCGCAGGGTCCGCACAAGGTTCCACATGTCGCGTCGCAACTCGACGTCAACGCCGGCAGTGGGTTCGTCCAGAAACAAGATCTCGGGCTCGTGTGAAAGCGCCTTGGCGATCATCACCCGGCGTTTCATACCGCCCGACAGCGTCATGATGCGCTGATCGCGCTTGTCCCACAGGGAGAGATCGCGCAGGAGCTTCTCGACCAGCGCCGGATTGGGTGGCTTTCCAAACAAACCCCGGCTGAAGGTGACCGTTGCCCACGGCGTTTCAAAGGCATCCGTGCTCAGCTCTTGTGGTACCAATCCAATGATCGTACGCGCAGCCCGTGCGTCGCGGATCACGTCGTGGCCATCGGCAGTCACGCTGCCTGAACTTGGCGTCACGATGCCGCAGATGACGCTAATGAGCGTGGTCTTGCCAGCACCGTTCGGTCCGAGCAATGCGAAGATCTCGCCCTTGCGAATCTCAAGGTCGATGTTGTCGAGCGCAATGAGTCCCGAGGGGTAGGTCTTGCCAAGTTTCGCGACGGTGATGACAGGGCGGGAGGGAAGACTCGAAGGCAACACCGCGCCTTCTTAGCCGATCCGTCCGCCACCTGCAGGGTGGGTTTCTCCTTTGACGTGGACACATCGGCATGTCATTGTGTCTACATGGACGTAGGCGTCAGGGAATTGAAACAGCACCTGTCCGAATACCTTGAGCGTGCTGCGCGGGGTGAGATTATTCGGGTAACGGATCGAGGACTCCCGAAAGCCATCTTGGCGCCTCTTCCGGGCGTGGCCCGGATCGAGCAAGGCGTGGTCGAGGGATGGATTCGCGCAGCAAACGACGCCCCACCCACGCCCGTGGTCCGCGTGAAATCCAATCTACGAAGCGAGGATATCCTGCGCGAGGATCGCGGCGATTGAGCCTTTATGTCGACTCAAGCGCATTCCTGAAACGATATCTGGACGAGCCGGACTCGGACAGCGTCGAACGCAACATGAAGGCCGACACGGCCTGGATCACAGCGAGACACACCTGGGTCGAGGTCAGAAGGAATCTTGCTCGACTGGTGTCGGGTTCTTCGTTAACCATTGCTCGCCAGCAATTTGTGCAGGATTGGCAGCGAACCCACATTGTCGAGATAGACGAACGCACATGCCTTCTGGCCGCGGATATCGCCGAGTTGGCGGGCGTGCGTACCCTCGATGCGCTTCACCTGGCCGCACTGCAAAGGGTCGGAACGCAGGGCATGTCGTTGCTCACGTTCGATATTCGCCAGGCGCAAGCAGCGCGGAGCATGGGCATCACCGTGCTTGGAACTTGATTCAGCGGACCCTCACCACGCGACACAACATTTCTGCCGCCGTGTAACGGGTGCCAGCGGGATCGTCGCGGACCATGGTGCGCAGATAGGTGTTGACGATGCGACCGGTGTTGTCTCGCCTTCGCCGGGGATCGTTCGGCGTAACGTAACTGTGTAGCTGCTTGCCTCCGCGGTATTCGCTAAAACTGAGGGTGCCGTCGGTTCGAACGCTCTCGACAACGCCTGCATGGCTGCCGCATCCGTCGCCCGAGGCGGTTGTGTCGAAGAACAGGAGGTCGCCTTTGCGTGCCTCGTGCGCCGGGACCATGGTCTGTGTGTCGACCGCATAGGCGTAGACCGATTCGAGGGAGCCGTCGGTCCCGAATTCTTGGCCGTTGGACTGAAGGGCACGCTCAACCATTTCGGCGCGGGGATCGCCCGGGACGGATGGACGGCTCGGTGGCGTGCCGACACCTTTGCTCCGGGTTGCGGGTTGGAAGGGCCAGGGGGCTCGGGCGACGCCGGATGCGCATCCGGTGCTGAGCAGATAAAGGCCGAGAACAAAAGGGAAAATCGCGAAATGGAAGGGGTTGAATGTCCGACTCATAAGCACATTTTACTACATGTAGGTTTTTTGCATACTTTTTAAACACGATGCTCTGTATTTTTTGTCCTGATCCTGATCCCTTTCCAGACAAGGGCATGGGGTTGTGGGAAAAGCTGCCGATGAATGTTCGTGCGACTTTGTTTGTTTTGATCGGACTCGCGTCCGGGTGTGCTGACGAAGCCTCGGAGTCGTCAGGACAGGATGCCGCCGTAACGTCACAGGACAGCGGATCAGACGTGTTGTCCGTCGATTCTCCTTTGGCCGATTCCAGTAGCCCCGCCGTCATACCGCTTGATTCGGGCGTTCCCGACGCAAGCGCTGCGTGCATCACCGTGGAAGATCCGGCCAAGGGCGTGCCGAGCAGCAAGAAAGCAACCGACAGCACCGCGGATAAGCACACCTTCTTTTTCAAGAGCATCGCGGTCGATCCCAAGATGACGGGCATCGATGGTTCGATGGGATACGGACTCACGCCCTATCCGATTAGCGCAGGTGGCCTCGAAAGCACGACGTTCAAGCTGACACGCGAATTTTTGCTGCGCGCCGCTGGCACGCCGAATCTGCGAGAACTGGAATGGCTGACCTTTGCGCACCAGTTCGGTGCGGGCCTCGACACGGTGGAGATCACGGTGAAGCTCAGCGGTCAGACGCTGAACGCCAAAGCCCAGCCCAACATCTACGCCAGTTACGGCTATGCCTCGTTCACCAACTTCAAGCAAGAAGGCGACAAGATCCTCGCGGACGTGGCGGTGCATGCGTTCGGTCACTACCAAGGTGCCACCGACCTGGGCATCGGCAGTCTGCAGGATGCGACCGACTTTCTGGTGCCGGCCAAAGGGAAGGTGCCGCCCAGCAAAACGGCGACGCAGGTCGACATCGTGGATGCCGAGATCAACGTCAAGATAGGCGCCGATACCTACGACAGCGTGCAGTACCGGGCATTGCGGGGGCAAAGCTGGGGCCCGGGCGGCCAGGCGCTCGTGAGCTGTCCGTAGCCCCGAAAAAAATCCCATGGGCGTTTAGGGGTTTGGGCGATACCATCCGATACCACTGCCATGGCGCAAACGCGGGTATCCGGATCGTTGGGACGAACAGTCGTGATCGTTGGGGCGTCTCGTACGCCCATCGGTTCCTTTCAAGGGGCTTTGGCCGACCGGACTGCGCCTCAGCTTGGAGGCATTGCCATCGCCGCTGCGCTTGCACGTGCGGGCATCGCACCCGGTAGCGCATCGGAGATCATCGGCGAGGTTTTCATGGGGTGTGTGTTGACTGCCGGTCAGGGTCAAGCCCCAGCCCGACAGGCCGCCATCGCCGCGGGCCTGCCAAGCAGCATCGGTGCCGTGACCGTCAACAAAGTTTGCGGCTCGGGTTTGAAGGCGGTCGCGTTCGGTGCACAGGCCATCGCCACGGGCGACTGCGATGCCGTGGTTGCAGGCGGCATGGAATCGATGACCAACGCACCCTTTTTGCTGCCCGGAGCGCGGGCAGGTTTGCGCATGGGACACGGCCGCGTCGTTGACTCGATGATTCACGATGGTCTTTGGGATCCGTACGGCGATCAACACATGGGCAATTGTGGCGAGCTTTGCGCACGGGAGAAAAACATCACGCGCGAACAGCAAGACGCCTTTGCCGCCGAGTCGTACAAGCGTGCCTTGAAAGCTCAGGCCGAGGGAAAATTCAAAAATGAGATCGTTCCGGTCCCGATCCCGCAGCGCAAGGGCGATCCCATCCTTGTGACCGAAGACGAGGAACCCGGACGCGGCAATCCTGGCAAGCTCGGCACACTCCGTCCTGCGTTTGCCAAAGATGGCACGATAACCGCTGGCAATGCTTCCTCGCTCAACGACGGTGCTGCGGCCGTCGTGTTGATGGCCGAAGAGGTCGCCGTTGCCCGCGGACTACAGCCGCTGGCTCGAATAGTAGGACATGCGGTTCACGCACAGTCGCCGGAGTGGTTTACGACCGCACCGGCAGGTGCCATAGAACGATTGCTTGCGCGCAACGGCTGGCAAAAAGACGAGGTGGATTTTTGGGAGATCAACGAGGCGTTCGCGGTTGTCTCACTCGCCAACAACCAGATGCTGGGTCTCGATTCGGCGCGCGTGAATGTTTGGGGTGGCGCGGTGGCGCTCGGACATCCCATCGGCGCAAGCGGCGCTCGCATTCTTGTCACGTTGTTGTCGGTCTTGCAGGATTGCGGCGGGAGCCGGGGCGTGGCGTCGCTTTGCATCGGGGGCGGTGAAGGCATCGCGCTCGGCGTAGAACGAATCGTCTCATAAAGGAATTGCGATATGCTCGGGACAATTGCACGTGTCGGAGTGGTCGGAGCCGGTCAAATGGGCGGAGGCATTGCCCAGGTCTTGGCACAGGCAGGAATATCCGTTGCGCTGATGGACACCACGCTCGCGCAAGCGCAACACGGAAAAGAGCGCATCGTTTCTCAGCTCGACCGGCTGGTAGAAAAGGGCAAGCTTGCTGCAGATGAGCGCTTGGCTGTCACGAGTCGCATTGTCCCCGTGGCCAATTATCGCGATCTGTCGGATGCAGATTTTATTGTCGAAGCTGCGAGTGAAAGCCTGGCCGTCAAGCAACAGATTTTCACCGATCTGGATCGCGCCTGTCGTCCGGGCGTAATTTTCGCCAGCAACACCTCGTCCATCAGCATCACCGCGTTGTCGGCGCGCACGCGGCGCCCGGATCGCGTCATCGGGGTTCATTTCATGAATCCGGTGCCGCTCATGAAGCTCGTCGAATTGATTCGCGGCTTGCCAACCTCCGATGAAACGTATGACGCAGCCTGTGCCCTGGTGCAACGGCTAGGCAAACAGACCGTGGTTTCGCGCGACATCCCGGGGTTCATCGTCAACCGTGTGCTGATGCCGCTTTGCAACGAGGCGTGTTTTACGCTTTACGAAAACATTGGCACCATCGAGGACATCGACAAGGCGATTACGCTCGGCCTCAACCATCCGATGGGCCCCTTTGCGCTCATGGATCTCATCGGACTCGACACGACGCTTGCGATTCTCGAAGTGATGCATCGCGAGCTCGGCGAGAGCAAATACCGACCTTGCCCGCTCCTGCGCCAGTACGTGGCCGCGGGGTGGCTGGGGCGAAAATCTGGCCGTGGGTTTTATACCTACAGCTGAGCTGCGCGCGATGCAGGGCACAATGCGGTGCGCTTGCGACCCATCCTTTACCCGCCTTTTACCGTTTCGCCTCGTCCACCGGCGGGCCCCCAACCGTATCTGGGTTAGAATTGTTGAGCCACGTTTCAGGGCGACAGCGCCTACTGCCGGGGGAAAACGGTCCAATGAATATCCTTCTTGTTGAAGATGAACCTTCGCTGCGCTCGGGCGTGGCCGACCTGCTCGGGGCGGCTGGGCATTCGGTGGAGGCAGTTGGCGACGGCCTTTCGGCCTGTGGGCGAGGCATGACGTCCGATGTCAACCTCGTCCTCCTCGACCTGACGCTCCCGGATCTTGATGGCATGGAGGTCTGTCGGCGCTTGCGCAATGGTCGGCCTGGATTGCTCATCATGATGTTGACCGCACGGGATCGCGAGGAGGACAAGGTCCAGGGTTTGCTGACCGGCGCAGACGATTATCTGACCAAGCCCTTCGGTGCGCGGGAGTTGCTTGCACGCATCGAAGCCCTTTCGCGTCGTACCCGTCCGGACCTGAATGGTCCCGAGCGGATCGAGGTGGATGGTTGCGTGCTGGATCTTGGCCGCTGCGAGGCTGCTCGCGAAGGGAAGGCCGTTGCGTTGACTGCACGCGAAGCCCGAATCCTGCGGTTGCTCTACATCAACCGGGCTCGTGCTCTGACGCGCGGCGAATTGCTTGAACAGGCGTGGGGCGCATCGGCGCGTTTGCAGACCCGAACAGTGGATATGACGATAGCAAACCTGCGCCAGAAGATTGAAACCAACGTGACCTTGCCGCGCATTGTGACGACGGTAAAAGGTGTTGGTTACGCCTGGGGCGCGGCTTGCTGAGAGGACCGCAATCCGGTGCTGCGATTGTCGCCACCGTCGCCGCGATCTCGATTCCGAGTGTGGCGTGGTACTGGATGGGTTCCGGCCAGCTCGAACGCGTGCAAGCCGAGCTACATCAGAGTGCGCAGCGAGAATCTGTCACCACCGCCATGCAACTTGCGGCGAAGGTGGCCCTCGAACTCGACGAGCTTCGGCGCGTCGAAGCGGAGCGTAGCCATCTGGAATATTTTCCACGTTTTCGTTCGCGTGGCAGCCGCTGTGGCAAGGAGTACACCCGCGGCACACCGCTTGCCTCGGGCGAGTATCCGCACTCGGTGAAGTTCTATTTCCAGATCGACGAACAAGGTTCGGTCTGGTCGCCCCGGGTTGACGACGATCTGGCGTCGTTGTTTGTGTCACTGCAGAGTCCCTTCGGGAAACCGGGATCCGGAGGCCGATCTCGGCCGGGGGCGGCCCGTCGTACGAATGTGGGTGATGCCTCGGGCATTGTGCCGTCGTCGGTGCGGCCTTTTCATTTGCAGGGTCTCTCGAGCAGTGGCCCTTCGTCGGGTCTCGCGCAGTCGATGGCTCCGCTTGAGGCCAACACAGCGCAGGTCCTGGCAAACTTTTTCAATACCGCCAATGAAGCGGAATTGCCCAGCCACGACGATACGCATGACGTGGGGGACTTCAAGTGGATGACGGGCACTTGGCGTTCGGAACCCGTGCTGATGGCCGTGCGCACGGTTCGCCACCGCGAGCACACTTTCCACCAGGGCTTCGCGATCGAAACGAGTTCCTTCTCTGACTGGATGTTCGACGGCGGATTTCCCGCCAAGGTGTTGCCTGGCGAGGCCAACGTCGCGGCCGCGGCCATGTTGCCCATCGGTGGCATCGACTGGCACGTTGCCTTTGATACCGGACCGGCCTTGAAAAACGTCGCACGGCAGGCGGCCACCTTGCGGGGTCAATTCCGCACCTCGTATTTCGGCGGCCTCCTCGCTGCCATTCTGGCAGGGGCTGGCGTCATCGTGTTGGTTTCGCGCTCGGGTCGTTTCGCGCGCGAACGTTCTCGTTTTGCGGCGGCCGCTGCGCACGAGCTGAGAACGCCGCTTGCCGGTATTCGCTTGCACGGCGAGATGTTGGCTGATTCGCTTGGCAAACCGGATTCAATCGAGCGATACGCACGACGGATCACCGACGAGGCCGAACGGTTGTCCCGTGTGGTCGCGAATGTCCTGTCGCACTCGCGTGGTGAGCAGCGCAAGATCACACTCAACCGCGAGCTTGGCGATCTTGCCGAGCCGGTCATTGATTGCATTGGCAATACCGAACCGTTGCTAGACGAATCGGGTGTCGAGCTGGTGGTCGACCTCGGCCGTGATCTGCCGCAGATCCCGGTCGACGCGGACGCCATACACCAGATCTTGCGCAATCTGCTCGACAACGCGGAAAAGTACACGCGTCGTGCGACGGATCGCCGGATTGAGGTTCGCCTCAGTTCCCGCGGAAAGGGCGTACGTCTGTCGGTTGTTGATCACGGTCCGGGGGTTGTACCGGGCCTTGAGCGCAAGCTGTTTAGGCCCTTTGTCAATGCCGATACCGCCAGCAAACACGCGGGTCTGGGCCTGGGCTTGTCGGTCGTGAAGTCGCTCGTCGAGGCGCACAATGGCACGGTCAGCCACGAGCCCACGCCAGGCGGCGGAGCCACCTTCCACGCCGACTTTCCGGCCTAGCGCGGAATCGCGAGCACTTGCCGCTTCAGTTCGGGCAACTCGATGTCGCGAATGAGCGTCTCACCAAGCCTCGGCACGAACACAAATCGGATCGCGTTCGAGCGGCGTTTCTTGTCGACGTCGATATGCGACAGGACGTCTTCGTCCACGTGATTTTCCAGATCGATCGGCAATCCGAGTCGTGAAAGGACGGCAGCCGTGCGTGTGACAAGCGCGGCGTCGTTGATGCCCAGTGCAGAGCCCAGCTTCAAGGCGGCTATCAATCCGAGTGACACGGCTTCACCGTGTAGCAATCCGTAGTCGGAGCCGGTTTCGATCGCGTGGCCAACCGTATGACCAAAATTCAAGATGGCGCGTCCCGCGGACTCACGTTCGTCGGAACAAACCACGGCAATCTTCACCCGTACCGAATCCGCAATGAAGCGTTCGAGCTGTGCGCGACTGAGTTCGGGATTTGCCTGTGTTTCAGCTTCGATGCGTTCAAAAAGTGGCGCATCGGCGATGAGGCCTGCCTTGACGACTTCGGCCATGCCGGCCGCGATTTCGCGCGCGGGTAGAGTGTCGAGGAAGTTCAGATCGCAGAAGACACCGCGGGGCTGATGAAAGGCACCCACGAGGTTTTTGCCGGCGCCGAGATCGACGGCTGTCTTGCCACCGACCGAGGCGTCCACCATGGCAAGCAAGGTTGTTGGCAACAACAACGAGTCCACACCGCGCAGATAGACTGCTGCCGCAAAGCCAGAATGATCCGTGGTGGCGCCGCCGCCAATGCCAAGGATCATGGCACCCCGATCGAAACCCGACTGCGCGAGCCACTCGCAGGTTTTCTCAAGTTCGGCAAACGTCTTACAGCGCTCGCCGCTCGTCAGAGCCAGCGACTCGACTTTTGGAAGTCGCTTGCGCAATGCTGCCACCAGGGTGTCCACGCGGGGCGAGTGCTTCGGCAAGTTGCCGTCGACCAGGATCGCAAGACCACTGTTTTTGGCAGCAAGCACCGCAATCGCATCGGCGAGGGCCTCGATCTCGAAATGACCAATCACGACCTCGTGGCTGCGATCCCCGAGGGAAACTGGAAGGCGTTGCATGGGGCCGCAGGCTAGCAGGTTGACGGACCGCGAAAGGATGCTGCGCCCCCGACAGGAATCGAACCTGTAACCCTCGGCTTAGAAGGCCGATGCTCTATCCAGTTGAGCTACGGGAGCCTGGAAGGCCGATACCTTACAACATCGAAACTCAGGGTGCGGACTTTGCCTTCCCGCTCGCTGTTCGCTTTTTGCGGGGGGGCACGGGCTCCGTGGCCCTGACCTCGCCGACAAGTCGAGTCATGGCGTCTTCGAAGGTGATTAACTCGGTTACGGTACTATTGTGCAAAGTGAAAATCAGCTCGAAGGGCTCGCGCATCCCGGGCACGAGCAAGAGCTCGTCCGAGCCCATCGCGAAGGTGGCTTGATGGGTCGCGGACACGGAATTGTCGCGTCCGGCCTTGTCCCGCAGCGTGAAGCGTTTGGCTCGCACACGCTGGGGCGTGACACCCCGATTCTCAATCTCGACCTGCACGCGCACGAAGTGGTGATTGGCAGGGGGCATTGCCACCGACGTGCCCGCCTCAAGTTGCGGAAGCACCGTGGCCTCTACGACGCGCATCGACATCGTCTCCCCCACGATCCACGCGCCCATGGTCGTGAACTTTTCAGGCTCGACCTGGGGCTCATCGGCGTCGGCCTGTGCTACGGTTTCGGCCGCTGGGATTTCGGGCGCGGCGGGAGCGGCCGTCTTGCTGCATCCAGCGAAAAAAAGCAGCAGCAGGGGACCCAGCTTCGACATGGGTCGCGGAGTTTAGCGCGCCCTCTCCCGTCGGTGACCAAAAGGGCGAACGGAATCGGGTTTGGCGGCAACCAATTATAGATTGTTCGCCTGTTGGGCGACGTTCGAGTACAAAGTACCCAGCCGGAGGATTGACATGAAGGTATTCTCGCGACCCGATCTTGCTTTACTCAGCCTGCTTTTCGGTATGGCTTGCGCCGGTTCCGGAGACACAGGGGACGATTTACCGAGAGGAGGCGGAGCGTCAGGCATGGGAGGGGCAACGGATGTTGGCGGGCAAAGCGGCTCGGGCACGGATCCTGCGGCGGGATCAAGCGGACAGGGCGGTGCGAATGACGGCACGGGTGGAATGGGCGGGCTTCCGGCAAGCACCGGGGGTAAGTCGGCCACTGGTGGCGGGGGAGCCACCGGGGGGTCGAAGGCGACGGGAGGAACGGGGGGAACGACGGCCACGGGAGGCACCGCGGCGGGAACCGGGGGGGCACCACAAGAGGTGCTCAAGAACTGCGGCACCATCAAACCCATCCCAGGCCACGTGCCTTTCCAGGCCATCAAGCGTTTGCGTGCGGGTGAGACGGTGCGCGTGTTGGTATACGGACAGTCGATCTCCGAACAAGTTTGGTGGCAAGAAGTCCGCGCGTTTCTTCAAACGACCTACCCGGCGGGCAAGCTGGTCATGGAGAATCACGCACGCGGAGGTTGCTCGTCCCAATGTCTGACGGGGGAGTCTGAGTGGTTCCTCGACAACACCAAAGTGAATCGTTTACCCGGCGACGTCTACGCGTGGAACCCCGATCTCATCTTGTTTCACGTGTACGGCAGCCACACCTCTTACGAAACCATCATGAAAGGTTTCAAGGAGCGCACCAATGCCGAGGTCCTTTTGCAGACCGATCATCGTACCAAGGACAATCCCAACGACAGCACCGGCGAGCGATGGTCGCAGACCATGAGCACGATGCACATCCCACTCTATGCGACGCGCTATGGATTCAGCCTCGCGCGTATCTGGGAAGCCTGGGGCGCGCATCTGCAGCAGTCAAAGTTGCCGGCCAAGAATTTCCTCGCCGATGACGTGCATCTGAATGACGCTGGGAACGCCTTGATGGCCAGCTTCATCAAGCCGTATCTGTGTTACAACCCGGGCCCGTAGCCAGCGACGGCACTGCGAAAGCGAGTGCCGTCGCGCTCTCTTTGTCGCTACCGCTTGATCGCCTTGTAGACGGTGGTCTCGATCGTCGGGGCGCCGCCGTCCGCGTTTGGCTTATCGCTCTTCGTGCTCTTTACTTCAAGCGCGGTGCCTTTCACGCAGAAGTCTGTGGCCGTGGTCGTATCCGCGGTTTCGCCCGTCTTGATGAACTTGGCCGTTGTGCCGGCGATAACGAGGGTTCCGGTGTCGGACTTCTGCGGAAGGGTCGCGGTGCAAGTGCAGCCGGTTGTGAGCGTGCCCGTGCACGTCGCGGTGCCCTTGAAGGATTTGATAAGTTGCGCGCTGACATCGTTGCAGCTCGTGATCATTTGGCTGTAGGGAGCCAGACAAGCCGGGCTGTATACCGCCTTGATGTCGATGTCGATGTTGAGGGTGTAGCTTGTACCGGTCACCGCGAGTGATCCCTTGCCTCCGAGGATGGACAGCGTGCTGGCCGTGTCGGTCTTGCAGATATCAATGCCCGTCGGTTCCTTCTTCGGCAGGCAGATCTCCGTGATGTCCCAGGTGCCGGCGAGGTCGCCACCGCACGCGCCACCAAAAGCACAGGTGCCGCCTGGGCCCACGAATCGGAGCGCGAACTTTGTGAAGTGTGTGGTCTGGCAGGTGACGGTTGCGCCAGAGGCCGAGCCAGGCAGCTCAACCCAGGCACCCTTGGTCGTGTCGAGGAAGGCACAGACCGCGCTCTTGCCCTGCGGAATCGCGCCCGACACCGGCAGGGTCAGCGAGACCGGCTTGGTGAAGGTCGTGCCGTCCGGACCGAAGTCGTAAACCATGCCTGAAATCGAGGCCTGATCGGGCAGACTGCTAGAGGGCGCCGATGACGCGATTGTGATTGTGGTGTCGGCGGCCAGCGCGCCCGGAGGAATTACCAGCGTCACTTGATCCAGCTTGACGGTTCCGCCCGCCGCTGCGGTGATCCGTGTCGATACAGAGTTCGCCGCCGTTGAGGCATCCGCCACCGCGGCATCGCCGCTGGCGTCTTTTTTGTCGTCATCGTCACAACCAACAAACCCCAAACACAAAAACAGTAACGCTACCTTCTTCATTTTCCCGCTAGCTCCTTCGTATTTTCAGACGCCCCGACGGGGCGCTACGGCGGCAAGGTAACACGGGACGACCCTGCCGGGGAGCATGCCGGACGGGGTCTCCGGGTACACGGTCTAGCGCAGAGCTTCAGTATCACGTTTCCAAACAGAGCCACGTTCGGCGTGGCACTATTTTCAATAGTGTTTCTTCCACACCACGTCAGCGGAGCCCTTGCGCGCGTCACCGTACTCACCCTCGAAACTCCAGCGGGGCGTCAACTGGTATTCGAGGTGCACAGAATTGCGGTTCTGCTGCCGGGTGGGATCAGCGGCCAAACGCCCCACATACGCGACGTAGACCTTGTTGGTGAGGTAGGTGCCGGCCTCAAGTGATGCGCTTGCAGCACCCTGTCCGGGCTCGATGGTCAAGACATCAAGCGGCAGGCGTTTGGCCAGCGTCTTTTGCAGCTTGGACGCCAACATCGAGCCGAGCAGGGACGCAACCTTGTCCACGCCCGATGAGGAGGGACCGGCTGGCTGATCCAGATCCATCCGCCCGGTCAGCAACAGCATGATGAGTGCGGTCTGGGAATGCGGGGGCTGGGAAGTGAGGGTGAGCACGGGCTCCGTCTTTGAGCCGGTTAAAGAAACGAACACGGTTACCCCGGCGGACTTGTTCTCGTGGCGTGCCTTGACGTCGAGCCGCGGTTCTTCGGGTGATCCGGAGAACGTCACCCTCGAATCAGGATCGAGGCGAAACTTTCGTCGCAGCACGGACACGTCGCCGCGGCGAACCAAAACGCTGCCGAAAACTCGGGGGGCACCGTCCTCCGTCATCACCCGGAAGTCGTCCGACAAACCGAGTTCGAGGTTGGCGTCGTCCGCGTGCACCCACAGATTGCGCGGTCCCTTCACCCGGGTTTGGATGCGGAGCGCCGCGCTTGTGTGCGCGGCCGGGCCCGCCTGCGGATCCGTTGGATTGAGCGCCGCCAGCTTGCGCGCCTGGTGTTTATTGAGCGGCTTGTCGTTGCTGACAAGCACCAGATCCGCAGGCTCTTGCAAGGGTTGCAAGGATCGTCGCTGGCCGCTGGCAACGCGGAAATGGGCTTCTTTGAAGGTGGTTTGCAGCGTCAGATCGGTCGAGGCGAGGGTGCCCTTGAGTGCCGCTTGCAGCGACAACGTTCCGACCTTTTGCCCCTCGGAGCGCAATAAGAAATCCTTCATAGAAAGGTTGGCGGCGAGGGCACGCTGCTGTCCGGCGCCGTCGCCCATCCACGCATCCATCTTGGCGGAGCCTGCCCCGCTGCGGACG
The DNA here is from genome assembly GCA_043759805.1 of Myxococcales bacterium. Taxonomy (GTDB): domain Bacteria; phylum Myxococcota_A; class Polyangia; order Fen-1088; family Fen-1088; genus JAWXBF01. The sequence goes on from JAYUPZ010000410.1 coordinate 17,637, forward strand.
TAAAGTTCCTTCAGTCGCAGGGACTTTCGGTCGCCCTCCACCGATAACTTGATGCTTTCGAAAAGTCCCAGACCAATCACGGTGGCTGAAGCGTCGCGGACATCGAGCCGACCCTGCCAATCCATCTTGGCTGCCGGCCCGCGGCCACTGAGGTTGGCGGAGATGCGGCCCGCCACGGTGGGCAAATCGGGAATCAAACCGGAAAGCCAACCGACATCGAAACGGTCGGCGCTAAATTTCGCCTGCCAGGGCCATTGCGCCGGGGGCGGCGGTGCAGCCACCAGAGCGCGCAGGTCCATGCCGAAATCGTTGGCGAAGCTTGCCCGCAATTGGCCGTTTTCCGACGAGGCGGCTTCCACATCCAGGCGCGCCGTCGTGTCTTGCCAAAGACCGTGAAGCTTCACGGTGCCGAGCCGCTGTTTTTCGAGGGATAAATTGTCGGTGCGTGCGCTGATGTCGATGATCGGTTTGGCAGCCGTGCCCTTGACGTTGAGACGGGCCGAGACCATGCCGTGCAACGAGCGTGGTGCCTGCTTTCGATCCTTTGGGACGAGGCCCAATCGCTGCACGCGTATGGGTGCCAGTTGGGCGTCTAACGTGAGGGCAGAGTTCCACAAATCTTGTGCCTTCGGTCGGGCGCCGGCCGGTCGGGCCAGCCTCCCGGTGGCGGTCAGCAACACGGTGTTGCGGCGCCGAACCGACAGCCGCGTGGTCAACTGGGTCGGCTGAGCGCGCAGATCAAGATCGACATCTGTGGCGGGGACCCCTTTGGTGGCCAGCCCCCGCCCGGCCAACACGAGGGCGCCCTGTAATGACATCAGTGGCCCGCTCAGGTCGCCCGTCATCGACAGGTCACCGGAAAGACCGTGGCGCTTGCCGGTCAACACATCGAGGGCGCGCAGGGGAAATTTTTCCAGCCCTGCGTGCAAGGTGAAAGGTTGGCGGGTGGTCAGCGCCCGGTCCAGCACCGCTGGCCACGGGCGGTTCATGAGATCGCCAAGATGAAAGGGCGTTTGCACCGACACCGTCATCGGTGCGGCTCCGCCCCGCCAGACCAGCTCAGCCCGCAAGGGATCCTGCCGGGTATCGCTCGCCTGCACGTCGATGTCTCCCAGCCGACGTTTATCGATCATCAAACCACGCCCGAGCAGCTTGAGGTTCAAGGTTGGACGTCGCTTTGTGCCGGCAAGTTGAAGTTGCAGATCGATCCGGCCGCTCGCCGGTGACCGATCCCCGCGGACGATGCGCGGCAGATGGCGCAAATCTAGCTGCGCGATCGCGAGGCCAATCTGCCGAGTGGCCGGCGTTTGCAGTGCGTCCAGGGACAACGTCTGGTCGCCATTGGCAAGTGCCATGCCCTCGATGCGCAACACGCCCTCTTGCAGAGCGAGGCGCATGGCGCCGGTGGATCGCCACCGGGCATCCGGATAGTCAACTTGCACGCTATCGAAGATGAAGTTCCGGGGTTTCGGCATGCGCGCCAAAACAGCCAGGGACAACGGCTCCGGTCGGCTAATGGAAGCGGCAAGTGAAACTTGATCAGCCCGTGCGCCGGGTGCCACGCGCAACCGAGTCGCGCCGAATCGCTGGCTGCCGAACCTGAGATCGCCGATGCGCAGATCCAACCTGGCGCCGCGCGGATCGGGCAACGCCGGCGCATCGGCCGACAAGACCATCTGTGACACGGCAACGCCTGCGCCCGTCAGGTGTGCGAAACGTCCATCCAGTAACAAGCGCATTCGATTTTGGTTACCCGACACGCGAAAACCCAGATCGCCGGATCCCGTGGCAGGGCCGCCGCTTATCTCGATCCCGAGCGCCCGGGTAAGGGCCGCCAGCGATGTGAGTTTCAGCCGGCCGTCGGCGGCGATCTGCTCGCCGTTGCGGCGCCCAGCCGCAGCCAAACGCGCGCCTGGCAGCACCGCCGCCAGCTCGAATCGAGCACGGTCCGGCGCGTCGGCGGCAAGAGTCGCGTTGACCGGACCGAACGGACGTCCCGCGAGCCGACCGGGCGGGATCTCGATCGCGGCCTTTCCCGTGAATCCATTCTCGCGGGCGGATGCTTTCCATTGACCGGATGCCTCGGCGCGCATCGAGAAGCGCGATCGCGGAGCCGCGGTCAGCATGCGGCCCAAATCAAGGTCCGTGCCGTCGATCGTCAATTGCGCGAGCGTGCGTTCTTTCAGGTTGAAACGCGCCTGGGCTTTCAAGGTGCCACCCGCGCCACCCAGATCAATCGCCAAATCGGAGGTGGCGGCCTTATCGATCCGCGCTCGACCGGAAAGGGTGACCGGTTCAAGCAGGAAGCAATCGGCACGCCCCAGGCAGGCGAGCCGCGGATGGATCTCCGCTCGCAGGCGTTCGATCAGGAACGCCGCTGATGCCAGTTGGTGTGCGTCGATTTCGATCCACGAATGATCCACGGTCGCCCGAACTTTGGCAGTGAGTGCGTCGGGCTTGCCCGAGCCTGCAGCCGTGAGCGTGAACGGGGTGACAAGAGGGACCTGCAAGTCGCCCCGCAACGACACCTGTGCTGCGAAGGATCGTGATACGGTTTGCATGTTTCCTTTGACATCGAGTCCAACTCCCGTCGCGTGAGCGATGACTTCATCCGGCTCGTCTTTACCGGCCGTCAGGTATTTGATCGTTGCCTCGCGAATCGCAAGGCGCTGCAGGTCGATGGTGAAACCGCGGTCTTCTCCGGCCGGGCGCACCGCCGCATCCGACGCGGCGGAAGGTCTTGTTGCAATGGCGTCGCTGAAACTGTTGCCACCGTCCGCGTGGGCAAACACCGTGATCTGGGGCCGGTCGATCTCAAAAGCGCTGATCACAATGCGGCGTGACAGCAGTGGCCAGATCTGTACAGAAATCTTTACGCGTTCGACCTGCGCGACCGGCGTGCCGTCGGGGCTCGTCAAGCGCAACCCATCCGCCGCGAGGTTCCAGCCATCGATGTCCACTCGGGCGAGCGAAACCCGTCCGGCGATCGTGCCATTCACCTTCTGCTCGATCGTCCGGCGCAACCAATCGCCGCCGCGTTCACTGCGGACAAACGCCACGCCCGCAGCGGTGGCCAGTGCGACCAGCAGCACGAGCACCCCCAAAACGGCAGCGACGATTCGCAACACTTTCATCAGAAAGCCTCCCCGATCGAGATGTGCAAAACACACGACCCATCGCTGTCCACGTAGGGATCACGCGAACCGCCGATGCCGAAGCAGCTGGTGTCGTCGCGATAGCGGCGCGTTGTGCCGTCGGGAACCAACAGCACCGGTGGACGTCCGAAAGGCAGGCGTCGCGCCACGTCCAGTCGGATAGGTCCGATGGGGGTGGCGTAGCGCAAGCCGAACCCGGTGGCGTAAAGCATACCCCCGAGATCGGCCGGCGACGGTGCTCCGCGGGTCACCTCGCCGGAATCAAGGAACACCGCCAATTGTAAATTGGTGGTCAGCGCATACCGTATTTCCACGCTGCCAATCAAGATGCCGTTGCCACCGATCGGCAGCGTCGCAAGTGGTACGGTTGGGGAGTACACCGCTTTCGGTCCGACCGGAATGCCGAGCAACGGCGACAGTCGGCGGTTGTTAAAGCCGCGCATGGAGATGGCACCGCCGCCATAAAACCTCTGTGAGACCGGCGTGTTATCGGAGTTGCCGGAGTAAGGGAATATCGCGCCGACTTGCACACGCGCAGCGAGCGTCCATTCGTCGTCGAGCGCCTCGGGTGTTACGTATACGCGTCCCTCGGCGAGCCCCCGCAGGTAATCGAAATCGCCGCCCACCGGTCCGCCACCCTCCTGCACACTGAGCGACGCCATATAGCCGCGCTTTGCCGCGATGGGATTGTCGCGCCGGTCATAAGTGGCTGTCTGTTCCAGGAACGAAAGCCGCTGAAAACAAGGGTTATCGTCGCAACCGAGCACCAGAGGGGACAGCTCCGGCGTGACCGCGCCGGGCGCATCAATGTTCGATACTTCGATCTGGTAGGAGGGCAAGATCGCGAGGTCGACCCGCGGCCGCCATGTCACGCCGACGTTTCCGCGGACGCTCAACGCCGTGTACGCCTGCTCAAGACGTCGCTCGCCTTCGAGCGACGTCCGCCCCGCCAGCGTGGGAGCGCCGAACAGACGGGGTTGCGTGACCTCGGCCGCCGCAATAAACGTCGGGCCACTGCGGGGAATGTCGCTCTCCACGTTTTTGAGCACCGACCACGCATTGGGAATGTAGGCGTAGCCGAGATGCGAACGCAGGCGCAGGATCCGCAATCCCCCTAACCAGTTGCGGTGCGTCCATTCAGCCAGCAGGCGGCCTTCGTTGCGCACCTGATCGAAGCCGACGCCGCCGCCAAGACGCAGGGTCCGGAAAGGCGCTTCGGTGATCTCGACGATCACCGGCACCGTGTGCTTTTCGGCATCGATATCACCCAGGGTCACCCGCGTGATGGCGAACACGCCCATGCTGACGACCCGCCGCTCGGCTTCGCGCAATCGCTCGTCGGAAAATTTCCGATCCGTGCCCAACCCGACTCGAACCTCATCCGCGATCCAGGTACGGTTGACAACCCCGCCCTCGTTTCGTACCACAACGTCTCCGAACCAGAACACCTGCCCAGGTGACACCTCGACCGCCAACACCGCTGTGCGCGTTTTCACGTCGATTTTACCCACCCCGCGAACCTCCGCCTGCAGATAGCCAAGGTTGCGGAGTCGGTTTTCGAGCTGCGCTTTCAAAAAGTTCCAGCGGTCTTCAACCAGGACGTCGCCCACCTTGATGGGCGGATCCTCGAGCACTTCGGCGCGCACCTCGGGCGGCAATGATTCCAATCCCTCGATCGTGAGGGCAGAAACCACCGTGGGAATCCCTTCCTTTATTTTGATCCACAACGAGACTGAGCGTTTACCGTCCTCGAGTACTTCACCGTCGACCTCGGCTGCATAAAATCCTTTGCTCTCGTACAATCGGCCGACCCGTTCCAGATCAGCCGACCAGGCGACCGGATCGAAGGGTTGTTCCTCGGCACGCGGCCACCACCCGGTTTTTGTGGTGAGAATCTTTTTCTTGATCGCACGCGAGCGAACGTGATCGTTGCCCTTGATGTCCAGTCGGCGCACCACCTTGGAGGGGCGCTGGCTCGAAGAGGCGCACGCGAAAAGGCACAGCAATAGGACAGGCGCGCCACGCCCAAAGCGCGGCTCTAAGAGTCGACGTTTCATAAGGGATCACTGCCATGCACTTCACGATTCGTGCCATGAAGGGGCACCCAGGATTGCGCGCCACGGGCCGAAAATTCTGGGGGACGGGAACGCCTCGGGAATGGCGTTGCTGCGCCGTAACGGGGAGCGGACGTTGAGTTACATCCAGCGGACATTTTCGTGGTCGGCCGCGCCAGATTGTCCATAAGGCATCGCTTGATGGCGCAAAGCTCAGGTCGCCACACCCACACTGTAGGGAGGGATGCGACAGGTATGGCACTGCGCTTGCAGTAGCCCCAAACATGGAAATTAACCACGCCACGTTTCCGCGCCATTTCAACCCTCTGGTGTTTTGCGCGTTCCTCGTTGGAGGGTGTGGTTCGGATCGTCGAGCGTCTCAGGCACCTGAGATTGAGAGCCCTGAATCGGCCGAAATGCAGCCGCAGGTCCAGGAAGAAGAACCCGCGCCCGAGCCGGTGGGTCCGCCCCGCAGGCTGTCCGATGAGGAAGTCATTGCCCTCCGGGTGGAGCGCACTGGCAGCGCGTCAGAAAACGAAGTCAGTGAACCGTTGCCAACCGCTTCCGTTTCTGACGAACAGCCCGTTGAGTGAAGGAGTTCTGCCATGCCTCGAACACACAATATTGCAACGGATCCCTTGATTGGGATCTCGGTGATTGTCGGCCTTGCCCTGTGCGCGCCAGCAATTGCCCACGGGAGCGAGGCGTGTACCGTCGGCTTCGACCAAAACTTACAAATCATTTTCGACAGCGCAGTGAACACCTTCGCGAATCGAACCACGAGCACCGGAAAGACACTGGACTATTGCCCAACACCGGGTCCGCGCACGGATACGCTGAGCTGCTGGGTGTATCGGCAATCGTGTGAGCCGGGGAAATACGTTTCAGTTTATCCCCAGAACGCCAGCCACTTTCACATCTCGTTCGCAGACCCCACAATTAACTGCATTGATGATGGCGAATTCGGACGGCGAAACGGCCGAGGCGGCAAATGCGTCCCTGCGGAATGGGCGTCGGAACCCCGGATTCTCCAAACCCACAACGGTCGAACCTGGATTGAGATCGCCTACAAGGATTACGCGACCGCCAGCTACAACGTGTTCGACATGGCTTCAATCAACATCGGGGGAACCACCCCGATTCAATTGTGGTACGAAAAGGCGGATGGCAGCGTGTGGGGGTGGGATCGCCTGACGGCTGGCAACCTGGATCTCGGTCTGACCGGGGTAAAGGCCTTGTGGATCCGCTCGGCGGATGTGGAGCAACTCAAGGGGATCACGATCAATTCATTCGTCGTCCGGATTTGAGGACGGGAGCTGCTTGCGCAACACATTCGTTCGTAGCCCTAGGAGGGGTCAATGAAACCACGCTCCATTGCGATGACAACGGCGTGCGTGCGATCAGACGCGTTGAGTTTACTGAAAACTGCTATGAGCCGATTCTTTACTGTCTTTTCAGATAAGCCGAGCTTGTTCGCCACTTCTTTATTGCTGAGACCGGCGGCGATTTGTTCGATGATCGCAACTTCACGGTCGGTCAGCTCTGGCAAGCCCATCGATTCACCGAGCTTTATTGCCACGTCGGGTGATATCACCCGTACGCCTTGCACGGCGGCCCGAATCGCCTTGACCAGTTCGGCGCTGGATACGTTTTTCGATATGTATCCATCCGCGCCCGCTTCCCATGCCCTCTTGACCATCGCGTCCCCGTCGTGACTGGACACAATCAGAACCCTTGGCGGATTGGACTGACGCTTGATTTGGGCAAGAAGATCAAGGCCGTTGGCATTGCCCAAACGCAAGTCGAGCAATACAACATCTGGTGTGTGTTCGGCTATCTGGTTCATTGCCTCTTGTGCGGTTCCCACTGCCCCTTGAACTTCTAAATCGCCCTGGGTCAAAAGATAATTCTGTAGCCCCTCCCGAAAAAGAGCGTGATCGTCCACGACCAATATCCTCAGTTTGCCCAACAGCTTGCTTTCTTGCGTATCATGTTTAGCCTTCGTTGCGTGGGATGATCAAAGTCACGCACGTCCCCGGATCCTCGGATGACGTTACTTCCAATCGTGCTCCAATCTGTGCAGCCCGGGTACGCATCGACTTTATTCCTTCCCCCGTTGATCCCAAGCTCAAGGACAATGATGTGGAGGGCGCCGTCAAGCCTTGTCCATTGTCGGTGATCTTTAGACAGATCTCGGGTGTTGAAGTGTCCAACGTAACGCCAATGAGGCTGGCCTCTGCGTGTTTGAGCGCGTTCGTCACCGCCTCGCGCGCAATATGTACCACAGCAATAGCCACGGCTGCTGGTAAAATGCGGGCGTCGCCACGAACAGAAATTGCGATGTTGACTTTGGTGCCCGAGGTCACGCGTTCGAGCTTGGTACGAAGCGCGCTGACAACTTCATGTGTGTTGACACTTGCGGAACGCAGACCCCAAATCGAGTTACGGAGATCAACGACGCCATCGGTGATGAGTTCTGACGCACGCTCCAGGTATTGGTGTGCCGTCGCTGCATCTGTTTGTAACGCGACGGCAGCCGCGTCGATCTGAAAGCGCAGGCCACACAAATCTTGTGCGAGTGTGTCGTGAATGTCGCGGGCGATGCGGGATCTCTCCGCAAGCACAAGCGCGTGGCCGCGCTGCACGCGCTGCACGCGCTGCTGATGCACCCAGGCAATGAGCGCCAAGGCCACAGCAATCACAGAGAGACGAAAAATCAGCGTTTCGTGCCAGGGCCGCGGCAGATGGAAATCGAAACGTGCTGACTCTACCGTCACCAACGCTCTACCCACCGGTAGCGCTTGCACCACGAAACGATAGTCCCCGGGAGCCAAACTTTGATACGCGGCCTCCCGCGTGTGACTGGCATCGTGCCAGGGATCCGAAATCCCTTCTAAGCCCTGGAGCTGATAGCGCAAACGTACGGCACGATCCCCCCGGAAAGAGGGTACAGAGAACCGAAATCGAACGTCCGAACGGGTGGCAGCAGGCGACGATGATCCACGCTTACTCAAGTGCTTCCCATTCACTTGAACGTCATCAATTACGATGCCACGCGGGCCTGCCGCGACGTCCACGGCGCGGGGATCGACGTTGACGATGCCCTTTAGCGTGGGGAACCATAACGTGCCGTCGTGCCCGCGCGTGGCCGAGGGAGGAAAGGCGCGCACAGGTTCGCCAGGCACACCATCATGCGAGTCGAATGTGATGGCCTCCAGTTTTTCGACCCGCTCGCTTGCAACATCGTAAAGCCGTCGCCGATCGATGCCCGAGATGCCGGAGGGTGACGTCATCCATATTCGACCCGCACCATCGTCGACCAGTCCGTAGACTTGATTGCTTGGCAACCCTTGGTTGGTGGTGATTGTTTTGAAGTGGCCTTCGTTCAGGTGCACCAAACCTGCGCCGTTTGTGCCCACCCAAAGGTCAGCGGCGGTGCCGCGCAAGAGACAGAGAATTTCTGCAGAGGGAAGGCCATCTGCAGGTCCGTAGCGCCGAAGTTTGCCACCGTTCCACAAGCCAAGCCCATCGCCCGACAAGGCCAACCACACACCCGAAACACGGTCTTCAATGATGTCAAAAACCCGATCGCGACCCGCTTCTGAAGGTGCGAACTCGAGATGGAAACGCGCGGCGTCGAAGGTACCGAGGCCCCCGTCGCTGAGCCCCACCCACAGTCCCCCGGCGGTGCGAAGGGCCAGAGCTCGAACACCCTGGTTCTCGCTCTTTGGATTGGGCCATCGCTGTACCATGGCGCCCTCCTGCAGTTCGTGAAGACCCGTGCTAGCACCGCCCACCCAAACCCTGCCTTCGTGATCCGCGGCCACGGTTCGTGCGTCGTATGCCCCTCGCCCTCGATTGGCGCTGTTGTTGACTGACCATGCCCCATCCCAGCCCGCAAGACCCGCAGCGGTGATCGCCCAAATCTTTTCGCCCTGCCCGACCGTGACGGCGAAGGACACCGGCGACGGCAGTCCATCGCCGCGGTCAAAGCTACGGAGAGGATAAGCCATCTTCAGCCGCGCCAACCCGTTGGACGTACCAATCCACACGGTGCCCGACTCATCAACGTCGAGTGCGTTGACGCGAACATCTGGCAGATGCGAAGCGAGATTCTCCATGTTCGCTATGTCCCCGTGTTGGAGTGTGAAGAACAAGTTATCGGTTCCCACCCAAATGCGTTCCGACCTGTCTTCGACAAGGCTTCTTATGATCGCCTTTTGGTCAGAATAACTGTACAGAGGCCGTGCAACCCGAAGATCATTCCCAAGTTGGTAAATCTTTCCGGCCGCCGTGCCGATCACCACCCGGCGTGACGACTGCAGGAATTCCAACGCCGTGACTTCCTCCGCTGATTCGAACACCACAGCTGGTTCGGCATCGGCGACGCAGTGAACGATCCTTCTATCGGTCACAGCAAGGACGTCGCCGTCTGCACGCCGAACCACATGGCTGTACCTTCCTGATGCAACATGCGTAACACCGCCACCTATCTTCGCGATTCTAAAAAGCCCAACCGACGTAGCGACCCACAAAAAGGCGTGGTCGACAGCAATCTCACTGATAACACCTGGCACCTTTCCCACCTCGCGAGTCGAAAACGGATCGGAAAGCACTTGCGTCAAGACGCCATCGCGTAGGCCGGCCCAAATCGTGCTGTCGTCTTCAATGGCAAGAGCATTCGCGGCTTTATCCACCGGGCAAACAAGATTGCTGCCATCAAAGCGACATGCGCCCCGATCCGTAGCTACCCAAACATAGCCGTGCCGATCATGGGCGACGGCACGAATGGCCATCGGCACCCCGACCGCCTGCACATCGATAAAACCTTGAGCCGCTGTCACAGCGGGCCATCCACCACTCTTCAAAGCGCAGACAAGCGCGCAAGCAAAGGTGCTGCAGACGGCTTTATTCTTCCAGCTACGTCCCGCCATCTTCTGCGACTATACCGTGACGGCCGGATACGCCGATGGTTCAAGCGTCATTCAGTCTTTCGGCCCTAGAGTTCTAGGGCCTTGAAACTTTCAACCGGTCAGACCACTGAACCGACCGGCACGCCATCCGGTCCGTTGGCCACCGCCGGCTCCATCACGCAGGGATGCGCGAAGCCATCGACAATGGTGGGTGCGAGCATTGAAAGCAGGGTTCACGTGCAAATGGATCTTATCGCGGCCGCTTTTGCCTGTGATTTGACCCGCCATGCATCTCTACAACTGGGAGACGCAAATGGCGGCATGGACGAAGCCGTTCCAGGGGTTGGCCAACATGACACCACGCACGCGGTGGGGGATGCCAAAGCTCAACAAACTGACCTTGATGACCACAAGAAATACGACCGTTGGTATGCGGCGCGCTGGGCTTATCTGCTCAACAAGCTTGATTCCATCAAAGAGGGAAACGGCACTATGTTGGACAACACGTTGATTGTGTTTGGGCAAGACACCACCACCAACACGGAAGGTGGCCGGACGGGTCTTGGGGCGCACTACGGTTTGCGTTTCCCGATGTTCCTGGCGGGCGGGGGCAATTTTGCTTTCAAAACTGGGCAATACCTCCAGATTCCAATGCCAAATTCAGCGCCGTTAAGCGTTGAAGCGATGAAGAAGTGGGTCAGTCATCAACGTCTGTCGGCCAAGCGTTCGGAATGGATATCAACACTTTCGGTGACAACGATCCGGGTTCGGGCCCGTTGACCCAGCTCACCCATGTGTAGAGCATTTGGGTCCGACGCTGTTGTCATTTTATGAGTCTTTATCGCCACGCTACCCGTAGAGCCAAACGCGCAACAGCGAAACCAACTGATCGGGGTCGACGGGTTTGGTGATGTAGTCCGACGCGCCCGAAGCGATGGCGTTCTCACGATCGCCTTTCATGGCCTTGGCGGTGAGCGCGATGACCGGTAATTGTAGCCATTGTGGTTGCGCGCGAATGCGGCGGGTGGCTTCGTAGCCGTCCATCTCCGGCATCATGACGTCCATCAACACGAGCGCGATGTCGGGGTCATCGACCAGTCTTTCCAGAGCTTCGCGGCCGTTTTCGGCATAAACCACGTGCATTGCATGCTGCTCGAGGATCGTGGTGACTGCGAACAGATTGCGCCCGTCGTCGTCGACAAGAAGTACCTTTTTGCCGGCGAGCGCCGGATCGGTCTCGGCGTTCCGACGCAGCATCGCGCGCAAGGCCGGCGGCAGATCCGCCTCAACACGGTGAAGGAACAAGGCGGTTTCGTCGAGCAGTCGCTCGGGCGAACGCACATCCTTGACGACAATGCTCTCCGCGAGCTGCTGGATTTCAACTTCCTCGGCGCGCGAGATCTCGCGCCCTGTGTACACAATGATCGGCAACCGGTGGCCTTCCGGTTTGTCCTTGATGGCGCGGATGAGCTCTATCCCCGACATCCCGGGTAGCTTGAGATCAACCACCATGCAATCGAAGCGGGTGGTGGCGAGGGTTGTCAGCGCCTCCTCGCCGGACGAAACTGCCAGCGTTTCAACGTCGCCCGCACCAATCAATTCGATGATGCTTTGGCGCTGCGTTTCGTCGTCCTCCACGATCAGCAATTTGCGCACCCGCTTGTCGAGAAAGTTTCGGATGCCGACCAGTGCCTCATCGAGGCGCGCCGAATTGGCGGGCTTGCGCAGAAATGCAATCGCACCACACTCAAGACCGCGTTTTTCATCGTCCAGTGCCGAGATGACATGGATGGGCAAGTGCCGCGTCTCTTGGTTGTGCTTGAACTGATCCAGCACGAACCAGCCATCCATGTCTGGCAAACGAAGATCCAGGGTCACCGCGTCGGGTTTGACGGTGCGTGCCAGCTCCAGCGCATGCGCGCCGGTGGATGCCACCACTGCGCGAAAGCCGCGATCCCTCGCCATGCCAAGGAGAATGCGCGCGAAGGTTTCGTCGTCCTCCACGATTAACAAAACCCGATCGCCTGGTTTGATGATGTGCCGATCGTCGGCAAAGCGCTGCGCGACCGGTTCGGGCTCCGTCTCCAGCACCACCTTTCGACGGGCTGCTTTCGGCGAATCTGCGGAAACATTCGCTGCCGGGCGGGACGATGCCACGCGCGCACGCGGTTGGTAGGAATCCGGGAGGTAGAGCGTGAAGGTGCTGCCCGCCCCTACCGCGCTCTGCAGGCGGAGTTCACCGCCCAAGAGATCGGCAATCTCGCGGCTTATCGCGAGCCCGAGCCCCGTGCCGCCGTACTTGCGGCTCGTGCTGCCGTCGGCCTGCTGAAAAGCCTCGAAGACGATGCGCTGCTTTTCAATCGGGATGCCAATGCCCGTGTCAATGACCGAAAACGCAATCACGCGTCCGGCACTGTTGAGACTTTCGTTGTCGACCGACCAGGCCGCATCGGCGACGGCAAAGATGTGTAGCTTGACGGTGCCGCGCTGGGTGAATTTGAGCGCGTTGGAGAGCAGGTTTCGTAGCACCTGGCGTAAGCGCATGTCGTCGGTGCGGAGCTCGCCGGGCAGATCCGGGTCGAGCTCAATGGCCAACGTCAAGCCGCGTTCCTCGGCAATCTGGTGGAAGGTGCGATTGACGTGATCGCGAAGGCCCTGGAAGGTCACTGCAGCGATCTCCACATCCATGGTGCCCGATTCGATCTTCGCAAGATCGAGGATCTCATTGATGAGCGACAGCAGATCAGCGCCCGATTGATTGATCGTCCGGGCGAACTCTATCTGCTTGTTCGATAGATTCCCGTCGCGGTTGTCCACCAGCTGACGCGACAGGATGAGCAAACTGTTGAGCGGCGTGCGCAGCTCGTGCGACATGTTGGCCAGAAATTGCGACTTGTAGCGCGAGGTAAGCGACAGCTGTTCGGCCTTTTCCTCCAGCTCTTGCTTGCCCAACTCCACCTCGCGGTTCTTGCGTTCGACCTCGCTCTTCTGCTCGGAAAGCTGGCGCGCTTTTTCTTCCAGTTCCTCGTTGGTTTGTTGCAATTCCTCCTGCTGGGTTTTTAGTTCCTCGCCCATACTTTGCGACTGGCGCAGGAGTTCGTCGGTGCGCATCGTGGCCTCGATGCTGGTGACCACGATGCCAAGGCTCTCGACCAGCTGATCGAGGAAGGCCATTTGAATGTCGGTGAAGCGCTGGAATGAGGCGAGTTCAATGACCGATCGTACCTCGCCTTCGAAGAGCACCGGCACCACCACCAGATTGAGAGGGGGCGCGTCCCCGAGCGAGGAGTTGATGCGCACGTAATCGGACGGGACATCGGTGATGAGGATCTGTTTCTTCTCGTGTGCGCACTGGCCAACAAGACCCTCGCCCAGGGCAAAAACAGTGGCAACCGTCTTACGTTCGCAGAAAGCGTAGGACGCAAACAGGCGCAAGGCGGTCTTGCCCTCGTGGTGCTCGGCCATGAAGAATGCGCCGTGCTGCGCACTTACCAAGGGCGCAAGTTCTGACAGGACGTCATTGGCCACCGTGACGAGATCGCGCTGCCCCTGGAACATGCGGGTGAAACGCGCCAGGTTGGTTTTCAGCCAGTCCTGATCGCGGTTCACCCGCGTGGTTTCATCGAGCGTCCGAATCATCTGGTTGACGTTGTCCTTCAGCAACGCCACCTCACCCTGCGCCTCGACCGCGATCGATTGCGTCAGATCACCCTTGGTCACAGCCGTTGCGACGTCGCCAATCGCGCGCACCTGGCGGGTGAGATTGCCAGCCAGCTCGTTAACGTTGTTGGTCAAGGCGCGCCACACCCCGGCGGCACCGGGCACGTCGGCCTGTCCACCCAGCTTGCCTTCGATGCCGACCTCTTGCGCCACGCCGGTAACCTGTTCGGCGAAGGTTGAAAGGGTCACGATCATGTTGTTGATGGTCTCAACCAGCGTCGCGATCTCGCCGCGGGTGCTGAGTGCCAACTTTTGATCGAGATCACCGTTGGCGACTGCGGTCACCACGCGCGCAATGTCACGCACCTGGCTCGTGAGATTGCTCGCCATCATGTTGACGTTGTCGGTCAGCTCTTTCCAAACGCCGGACACGCCGCGCACCTGCGCCTGGCCACCCAGCACGCCCTCGGTGCCGACCTCACGCGCGACACGGGTCACCTCCGCGCCAAACGCATTGAGCTGATCCACCATGGTGTTGACGGTGTTCTTGAGTTCAAGGATCTCGCCCTTGACCTCGACCGCGATCTTGCGCGAAAGATCGCCGTTGGCGACTGCGGTGGTGACGGTCGCGATGTCGCGCACCTGGCTCGTGAGATTGCTCGCGAGCATGTTGACGTTGTCGGTCAGCTCCTTCCAAACGCCGGACACGCCGCGCACTTCGGCCTGGCCGCCCAGCTTGCCCTCGACGCCGACGTCACGTGCCACCCGGGTCACCTCGGCGGCGAACGAAGACAGCTGCTCGACCATCGTGTTGATCGTGTTCTTGAGCTCAAGGATCTCGCCCTTGACCTCGACCGCGACCTTGCGTGACAGATCGCCGCCGGCGATGGCGGTCGCGACCTGCGAAATGTCACGCACCTGGCTCGTGAGATTGCTGGCCATCATGTTGACGTTGTCGGTCAACTCTCGCCAAACGCCGGACACGCCGCGCACCTCGGCCTGTCCACCCAATCGGCCTTCGACGCCGACCTCGCGCGCCACGCGTGTGACCTCGGCGGCGAACGCGTTGAGCTGATCAACGACCGCGTTGATGGTGGTCTTGAGCTCCAGGATTTCGCCCTTCACGTCGACCTGGATCTTGCGTTGCAGATCGCCCTGCGCGATGGCGGTGGCGACTTGCGAGATGTTGCGCACCTGATCGGTGAGGTTGTTCGCCATCGAGTTAACTGCGTCGGTCAGGTGGCGCCAGGTGCCGGACACGCCGCGCACGTCGGCCTGGCCACCCAGCTTGCCCTCGGTGCCGACCTCGGTGGCCAACCGAGTCACCTGATCGGCGAACGCGGACAGCTGATCAACCATGGTGTTGACGGTGCTCTTGAGCTCAAGGATCTCGCCCTTCGCATCGACCACGATCTTGCGCGTGAGATCGCCCTTGGCGACCGCCGTCGTGACCACCGCGATGTCACGCACCTGATTGGTCAAGTTGCTCGCCATCAGGTTCACGTTGTCGGTCAGCTCCAGCCACACGCCGCGCACCCCGGCCACCTCGGCCTGTCCGCCCAGGCGTCCTTCCACGCCGACCTCGCGCGCGACACGCGTCACCTCGGCGGCGAATGCGTTGAGCTGATCGACCATCGCGTTGAGAATGCTCTTGAGCTCCAGCACCTCGCCGCGCGCACTGACCGTGATCTTCTTTGACAGGTCGCCGTGTGCGACGGCACGTGCCTCCTCGGCGATGTTGCGCACCTGGTTGGTGAGGTTGTTCGCCATCGAGTTGACGTTCTGGGTGAGCTCGAGCCAGATTCCGGAAACGTCGCGCACGATGGCCTGGCCGCCGAGCACGCCCTCGGTGCCAACCTCTTTCGCCATACGGGTGGTTTCGTCGGCGAACGAGCTCAAGCTGTCGACCATCGCGTTGATGGTGTTCTTGAGCTGCAAGATCTCGCCTTTGACCTCGACGGTGATTTTCTTCGACAGATCGCCCATCGCGACTGCAGTCGTGACGACCGCGATATCACGCACCTGATCGGTCAAGTTGCGACCCATGTGATTGACGTTATCGGTGAGCTCTTTCCAAATACCGGAAACGTCCTTCACGTCAGCTTGCACGCCGAGGATCCCTTCGGTACCGACCAAACGTGCGACGCGTGTCACCTCGGCGGAGAAACGGTTGAGCTTGTCGACCGTGCTGTTGATGGTGTTCTTGAGCGTTAAAATTTCGCCGCGCGCATCGACCGTGATCTTGTGTCGCAGATCGCCCTGCGCAATCGCGGTGACCACCTCGGCGATGTTGCGCACCTGGCTCGTGAGGTTGTTGCCCATCGAGTTCACGCTCTCGGTGAGCTCGCCCCACACGCCCGATACGCCGGTGACCGTCGCCTGACCACCCAAGACGCCCTCGGTACCGACCTCGCGCGCCACACGCGTGACCTCTGCCGCGAAGCCTGAAAGCTGATCCACCATCGTATTGATGACCCGCTTGAGCTCAAGCAACTCGCCCTTGAGCTCGACGTTGATCTTCTTCGACAGAT
Source organism: Myxococcales bacterium (assembly GCA_043759805.1). Classification (GTDB taxonomy): domain Bacteria; phylum Myxococcota_A; class Polyangia; order Fen-1088; family Fen-1088; genus JAWXBF01. The sequence continues at coordinate 33,950 of JAYUPZ010000410.1, forward strand.
CGCCGGCCGCGATCGCCGCCGCCACCTCGGCGATGCTGCGCACCTGCCCGGTGAGGTTGTTGGCCATCAGATTCACGTTCTGCGTGAGTTCGCGCCACACGCCCGAAACGCCGCGCACCTGCGCCTGACCGCCGAGGATTCCTTCGGTACCGACCTCGCGTGCGACACGGGTCACCTCCGAGGAGAACGACGACAACTGCTCGACCATCGTGTTGATGGTCGTTTTGAGCTCCTGGATCTCGCCCTTGGCGTCGATGGTGACGGTCTTCGTGAGATCCCCCTGCGCGACAGCCGTGGTCACGCGCGCAATCTCGCGCACCTGATTGGTCAGGTTGCTTGCCATGAGATTCACGCTGTCGGTGATCTCCTTCCAGATCCCGGAGATACCGCGGATGCGGCCTTGAGCACCAAGCTTGCCCTCAACACCGACCTCCTGAGCAACGCGGGAAACTTCCGAACCGAAGGTACCCAGTTGCGTGACCATCTGGTTGGTGGCGCGCGCCTGGCGGAGAAAGTCACCGCGCAGGGGTGTCTCGCTGCCTTCAAGATCGATGATTTGCGTGAGATCACCGCGGGACACAGCCGTGACCACACGGGCCACCTCGCCGCTGTGATGGGTCAGATCATCCAGGACCTCATTGAAGGCCCCGACCATTTGGCCCCACTCGCCGCGGGCGGCGGCGCGCGAAAGACGTTTTTGCGTGCGACCTTCGCGTCCAACGCTCTGCTGCAGCTCGACCACTTCGGTTTTTAGGGAAGCGGTGTATTGCACCAGATCGTTGAACGCATCCGCGATCTGGCCGTCGACGCCGTCGAGATCGTCGGGCAGCCGGACCGCCATCTCGCCACGCCGGAAGGCGCGCAGGGCTGCGAGCACCTGTCGCGATGTCAGAGCGGGAGCATTTTCCGAGCGGGTGGCGTGGTGCTTATCAAGAGAACGCACGTTAACTTTCAGCCGACCGCAGGGACGGGGTATTTCCCGGCGAGCGCCGCGAGGAGCGTGTCGATCTCGGCCGGTTTGACCAGATGTGCGTCGAATCCAGCCTGCACGGCTCGCTGTTTGTCAGCCGCCTGGCCGAAGCCCGTCATCGCCACCATCCGCACCGTTGAGCCCAGCGCGCGGCGGACGGCTTGCGCCACCTGGTAGCCATCCAGTTTGGGCAAACCGATATCAACCAGCGCGACATCGGGTTGCATGGTCGTGATGAGTTCAACACCGGCTGCGCCGTCCGGGGCCGCTTTCACCTCGTGGCCGAGATCCACCAACAGATCCTCCAGAGTGCCGCGGATATCAGGATTGTCTTCCACCAGGGCGATGCGCAGCTTCCCGTCGGAAGCGGAATCATCTTTCGCCGGCGGCGGCGCGTTGCGCGGTGGTTCACCCAACGGGAGGCGAATCGTGAACACGCTGCCTACACGGCCGTCCTGCCCGTTCGGCCTCGAAAGGCCGCTCGCCACCGCCACGCTGCCTGAATGCAAAGAAACCAGGCGTTTCACCAGCGTCAATCCCAGCCCCATACCCCCGTCACTTCCGGTGGTGCGTTCCTGTACAAACATATCGAAAACGTACGGCAGCAGTTCAGGTGAGATTCCGCGCCCGTTGTCCGTCAGGCGAAGCTCCACCCAATCGTCCTGCTTTTCACAGACCAGTTCAATCCGGCCACACGGGTCGGTGTAGCGCGCGGCATTGTTGAGTAGGTTGGAAATCGCCTGCACGACGCGCACGGAATCCGCGAGGATCCAAAGCGGCTCGGGAGGAATCGATTGCGTAAGCTTGTGCTTGCGTTCGGACAGCGCCGTCTCCGACGCAGCCACGGCTTGTGCGACCAACTGGCGCAGATCCACCTCCTCGCGCCGCAATTCGATCCGCCCCGAATTGATCCGGGAAATGTCGAGCAAGTCGTCGACCAGTCGCGACAGGTGCTTCACCTGCCGATCAACCGCTTCGTGCGTTCGCTCCAAGAGTTCGTTGCGATCGGATTGGCCTTCCACGCCCGCGCTCTCAGCGGGGATGCCCCGGCGGAGAACCTCCAATCCTGTGACGATGGGTGCCAAGGGATTGCGCAGTTCATGTCCCAGCATCGCGAGGAATTCATCCTGGCGACGTGCCGTGGCCATCATCTCCGTGTTGGCGCGCCTGAGCTCTCCTTCTTCCCAGCGCCGCCGCTCTTCGTGCAAGAGCTGTGCGTGCAGGCGCTCTTCGTGGGCACGCAATCGCTCAGCCTGAATGGCGACCTCGGCGGTTCGTTTATGAAGGTCCACGAACACCGCCGCCTTGGCGCGCAACACCTTGACCTCGACCGGTTTGAAGAGGAAGTCCACCGCCCCGAAGTTGTAGGCGTCCAGCACCTCGAGTTTGTCGCGGCTGTGTCCCGTGACAAAAATAATCGGTGTGTGCCGCGAGCGGCGCCGCTGTCGGATCAACCGCGCGGTCTCGTAACCGTCCATGATTGGCATCTCTACGTCGAGCAGGATCAGGGCGCAGTCGTGTTCGAGCAGGTAACGCAGGGCTTCGCTCCCCGAGCGGGCCCGTACCACTTGGACAGCCAGGTCACCAAGCGCCGCTTCGATGGCCATCAGATTGCCGGCATCGTCGTCGACCACCAAAATCTCGCTCACCAAAGGTAACGAAAAAGGTTGCAGGCTATTGCTGTCTGGCAATAACGGTTCGTCCAGCGCACGAGGCTGATCTGGAACGAGGGACTCACCCATGGAAAACCCCTAGAGACGTTTCGATACCGAAACGACGCTCACCCAAAGGTAACGTCCGGAGGTGCAAAACACCGGAATTGCGCGATCGCTCCATGCGATTCGATGGGGATGCAAACCACGTGCCTATTTGTAGTACTCCGTGGGGTGTAACGGCCACGTCGGTTTCCTCCTGGGAACTCAAATTGGTGCGGGAAGCTCGTGGAGAGGCGCTGGGTCCCTGGCACAAATCTTGAATAAGTTCGCCGTCATAAGAGGCGGAAAAAGGGGAGTGTGAATGGGGATGAGTGCGGAGGAGGAGTCCAGGGCCCGGGAAGCGGTTACTAGTCTCGCTTTCCGAGCCCGGACATCCTCGCGGGGGGACAGTGACCCCGTTCAAGATCGGCAAGGGCCGCCAGGGCCGTGCGTTTTTCGCTATGGCGTCAAGTGTGTGATGGCCCCGTCGATCACTGGATAGACCTTTATTCGGTTACCCGGGCCTGCGATTTCTTT
>JAYUPZ010000411.1:0-7264 GCA_043759805.1 Myxococcales bacterium
CAGCAACTCGACAACGCGACGCTGGATCAGATCCCCGCTCGCCACTGGCCCTCGATCCAGATCGAAGGCAGCAAAGTTGACGAGCAATTGGTGAAGTTGGCCCAGTCAATGGACGAGGACATTCTCGCCATCGAGGAGGTCTACAAAGAAAAGATCAGCAAGTTGACCAAGGGTGATGAGTTGCCCCCGGGCGTCATCAAGATGGTCAAGGTCTACATCGCCATCAAGAGAAAGCTCTCGGTTGGCGACAAGATGGCCGGTCGTCACGGAAACAAGGGTGTCGTCTCTCGGGTTCTTCCGGAAGAGGACATGCCCTACCTTGGAAATGGTTCGCCCGTTGACATTGTGTTGAACCCGCTCGGCGTTCCTTCTCGTATGAACGTCGGTCAGATTCTTGAAACCCACATGGGATGGGCAGCGAAAGAACTGGGTAGCCAGATCGTCGCAATGATCGAGAAAGATTGGCGGGGCGAACCGCTTCGCGACAAGTTGCGCCGCATCTATACCGGACCGGAGGATCAGAAACTGATCTCCGAGCTCGGCGACGAGGACTTGCGCGAATGGGCTTTCTCGGTGCGAAACGGTGTGCATATCGCAACGCCGGTTTTCGACGGTGCCAAGGAAGCCGACATCACAGTGATGCTCAACGAGGCTCGTTTGCCGAAAACCGGACAGGCGATTCTCTTCGACGGTCACACAGGCATTCCATTCGATCAGGATGTCACTGTAGGCGTCATGTACATGTTGAAGTTGCACCACCTGGTCGACGACAAGATTCACGCTCGATCGATTGGTCCATACTCCCTCGTTACGCAGCAACCGCTGGGTGGCAAGGCGCAGTTCGGTGGACAGCGACTCGGCGAGATGGAAGTCTGGGCCATGGAAGCCTACGGTGCTGCCTACGCTTTGCAGGAGTTCCTGACTGTCAAATCCGATGACGTTATTGGCCGTACAAGAATGTACGAAGCAATCGTCAAGGGTGAGCAAACGTTGGAGCCAGGCTTGCCTGAGTCTTTCAACGTGTTGCTGAAAGAACTTCAGTCCCTTTGTCTCAATGTGGAGCTTATCGAGGATCCCAATGCCCCGAGAAAGCAAGAGTCCACGGTTGAGTTGATGGCCCGAGAGGTCGCCGCGAAAGCCGCTGCAAAAGCAGTGGGCGACGGCGCGCTGGGCGGAGAATAACGACCGCGATTTCCACGGAGCACCACCATGACGATGAAAGACATCTTCAACTTTTTTGAGAAGCCCAAGGATCCGTTGTCGTTTTCGGCAATCAGGATTTCACTTGCCTCGCCCGAGCGTATTCGCGAATGGTCGCACGGCGAAGTTAAGAAACCGGAGACGATCAACTACCGAACGTTCAAACCTGAACGTGACGGCTTGTTCTGCTGCAAGATCTTTGGACCAGTCAAAGACTACGAATGCATCTGCGGCAAATACAAGCGTATGAAGCACCGTGGGGTCGTGTGCGAGAAGTGTGGCGTTGAGGTCATTCAGGCGAAAGTTCGCCGTGAACGTCTCGGCCACATCAATCTGGCAACGCCGGTAGCGCATATCTGGTTCCTGAAGTCGTTGCCCTCGCGCATCGGAACGTTGCTCGACATCACACTCAAGGATCTGGAGAAGGTTCTCTACTCCGAGTGTTACATCGTCATCGATCCGAAACAGAGCGGCCTGCAGGTCGCCGAGCTGCTCACCGAAGAGCGCTACATGAAGGCGCTTGAAGAGTTTGGCGAGGAAGCCTTCTCTGCCGGCATGGGGGCAGAAGCAATTCGCGATATGCTCAACACGCTCAACATCGAACAACTGTCGGAACAGTTGCGTATCGAGATGAAAGAGGCGACGAGCGAAGCCAAGCGCAAGAAGCTCTCGAAGCGCCTGAAGGTCATCGATGCCTTCCGCGAATCGGGCAACAAGCCTGAGTGGATGATGCTTGAAGTGGTTCCGGTGATTCCGCCAGATCTACGTCCGCTCGTTCCCCTCGATGGCGGTCGCTTCGCCACCTCAGATCTGAACGATCTGTATCGTCGCGTGATCAACCGCAACAACCGTTTGAAGCGTCTTCAGGAGTTGAACGCTCCTGAGATCATCATCCGAAATGAAAAACGGATGCTGCAAGAAGCTGTCGACGCGTTGTTTGACAACGGTCGCCGAGGCAAGACTATCACCGGACCGAACAAGCGGCCGTTGAAGTCGCTGTCGGATATGTTGAAGGGCAAGCAGGGTCGATTCCGACAGAACCTCCTTGGCAAGCGCGTCGACTACTCCGGTCGTTCGGTCATCGTCGTTGGCCCCGAACTGCGTTTGCACCAGTGCGGTTTGCCAAAAAAGATGGCACTCGAACTCTTCAAGCCGTTTATCTACAATAAGCTCGAAGAACGTGGCCTTGTGACCACAATCAAGAGCGCGAAGAAGCTCGTCGAAAAGGAAAAGGCCGAAGTTTGGGACATCCTTGAAGAAGTCATCAAGGAGCACCCGATTCTGCTCAACCGTGCTCCGACGCTCCACCGTCTGGGTATTCAGGCGTTTGAGCCTCTTTTGATCGAGGGCAAGGCCATTCAGTTGCACCCGCTCGTCTGCTCGGCGTTCAACGCCGACTTCGACGGTGACCAGATGGCTGTTCACGTTCCGCTGTCGCTTGAAGCACAGATGGAAGCTCGCGTTCTGATGATGTCGACCAACAACATCCTCAGTCCCGCAAACGGACGACCGATTATCCTGCCGTCGCAAGATATCGTTCTCGGTTTGTACTACATGACGCGTGAGCGCGTCTTTGCTCGCGGCGAACACCGCGATGCAAAAGAGAAGACCGCCGAGATGCTGCGCGGTGTTTACTCGTCGATTGACGAAGTTCGCGCGGCATACGACCACGAAGAGCTCGATCTTCAAGCGGCCATCAAGGTTCGCATCGGCGGTAAACTTGAACTCACCACAACCGGTCGCGTGTTGCTGTACGACGGTTTGCCTCCGGGCCTCCCGTTCCGTCTCGTCAACCGCGTCATGGGCAAAAAGCAGCTCGGCGATTTGATCGACTCGTGCTACCGCGCGTTCGGTCAGAAAGAAACGGTTCTGCTCGCAGACCGGCTTCGTTCAATGGGTTACTTGTTCGCAACGCGCTCGGGCGTTTCGGTCTGTATGTCCGACCTCGTTATCCCAAAGAGGAAGTACGAGTTGTTGGACGAGTCGAAGGCAAGCGTGCGTGAGATCGAAGATCAGTACGCCGAAGGTCTCATTACTGACGGTGAACGCTACAACAAAGTCGTCGATATCTGGGCGCAGGTCGCAGAGCAGATCGCCGAAGAGATGATGTCGGGTATCGGCAACGAAGAAGTCACGAGTGATTCGGGCGAGAAGCGCATGTCGCCTTCTTTCAACCCGATTTACATCATGGCGGATTCGGGCGCGCGTGGTTCGGCACAGCAGATTCGTCAGCTGGCCGGTATGCGTGGTTTGATGGCCAAACCCTCGGGCGAAATCATCGAAACTCCAATTACCACCAACTTCCGAGAGGGGTTGTCGGTTCTCGAGTACTTCATCTCGACACACGGTGCTCGTAAGGGTCTCGCCGACACGGCGCTCAAGACCGCCAACTCGGGTTACTTGACCCGACGTTTGGTTGACGTTGCGCAGGATGCCATCATCTCGGAGAACGACTGCGGTACGTTGGATGGTGTCGAATTGGTCGCGCTCGTCGAGGGTGGTGAGATCATCGAAAAACTCGGCGATCGTATCCTTGGTCGTGTCTCGGTTGAAGACATCTTCGACCCATATACTGGCGAAGTCTTGGTCCAGGCCAGCACGGAAATCGATGAAGAGAAAGTCCGAATCATCGAGGACGCTGGTATCGACAAGGTCAAGATTCGATCGGTGTTGACCTGCGAGTCGCGCCGTGGCGTTTGCATCCTGTGCTACGGCCGTGATTTGGCCCGCGGTCACATGGTCAATATCGGCGAAGCGATCGGCGTCATCGCCGCTCAATCCATCGGTGAGCCCGGTACTCAGTTGACGATGCGTACCTTCCACATCGGCGGCGTCGGTCAGGTTCGTACCGAACAGTCACAACTCGAAGCGCGATACGAGGGTATCGTGAAGCTTGAGAATACGGATATCGTCAAACGCGAGACGGGCTACATCGTCATGAATCGCCACGGCGAAATCGTGGTTCAGGACGAAACCGGCCGTGAGCGAGAGCGCTACGGCTTGACCTACGGCGCAAAGTTGTACTTCGGCAACGGAGACAGGGTCAAAGTTGGAACGCTGCTGTCCGAGTGGGATCCGTTCTCGGTTCCAATCGTCACAGAAGCTTCGGGTATCGTGAAGTTCGGAGACGTTATCGAAGGCGTCACGATGTCAGAGCAACTCGACGAGGTAACTGGCCTTTCTCGACGAAGCATCACCGAATCCAAAGATGGCGATTTGCGTCCTCGCATTTCGATCAAAGACATCGACGGCGGAACCCTCTCGGTCCCGAACTCTGAGAACCAGGCTCGTTATTTCTTGCCAGTCGGCGCCACCATTGCGGTGGCGGAAGGCGACTCAGTAAAGGCTGGCGATATCGTTGCTCGTATTCCTCGTGAAACCACGAAGACGAAGGACATCACGGGCGGTTTGCCGCGCGTTGCTGAACTCTTCGAGGCTCGCAAGCCAAAAGAGCACGCGGTTGTCACCGAGATCGACGGTGTCGTCTCGTTCGGCAAGGATACCAAGGGCAAACGCAAGGTTGTCGTGACCCCGGAAACGGGTGATGCGAAGGAATACCTGATCGCCAAGGGCAAGCACCTCGCCGTACGCGAAGGTGACAAGGTTCAAGCAGGTGAGCCGTTGATGGACGGCGCAGCCAATCCGCATGACATCTTGAAGGTGCTCGGCGAGAAGCAGCTCGCAAAGTTCATGGTCGACGAGGTCCAGGAAGTCTATCGGCTCCAGGGTGTTCGCATCAACGACAAGCACATCGAGGCAATTGTTCGTCAGATGCTCCGTCGCATTCGTGTGACAGACGTTGGTGATACAGGCTTCCTCATCGACGAGCATGTTGAGAAGTTCGTGTTCGAAGAGGAGAATGCGGCTGTGCTGGCTCGCGGTGGGCGTCCTGCTGTGGGTGAGCCACTCCTACTCGGCATCACCAAGGCATCTCTGTCGACCGAGAGCTTCATCTCGGCTTCGTCCTTCCAGGAAACCACGAAGGTTCTCACCGAGGCTGCGGTTTGCGGCAAGGTCGACTACCTGCGCGGTCTCAAGGAGAACGTCATTATGGGCCGCTTGATTCCGGCGGGTACTGGATTGGCAGCCTACAAGCGTTTGACGCTGCGGGTTGATGATCATGCGCAAGAAGCTTCGGTCGCCCTGGCCAGTGGGGCAGGGGTTCCGAGCCTGACGAAGTCGACCTCCGACGGCGTTCAGATGTCGCAAGAAGACTACTAGGACAGTCTCGCAGAGGCGGGTCATACTCGAATCCGATAGGAGTCGATTTCATGATCCGCCTCGTTTTGACCTCTGCGCTCTTAGGATTGTTGTCCGTCGCAAACGTCGCGCGAGCGCAGGACTGCAGATTGCTGAATATCGCGTTTCAGCCGGATTGCTTTCGGCCCGATCTTTCAGCGGCGTGCAACAAACGAAAAACCGGATCGCAGCTGGATCTTGGTCCCCAGATCGCCGTCTGGCTCGAAAAAGAAGGCGTTTTTGTCGACACCCTGATGGTGACGAATTTGACGGCGATTCGTGGTCTTGGAAATCGTCCCGGTCGGTGGGACCAAGCATCTTCGCCCAAGTTTCCATACGGGCGACGAACGAATGTGCTGCCTATTTGGGCGCATGCTCGTGGCCGTCTGTTTCCACGGCTGGTCATGCAGGACGAAATGGAGGACGCGCTTGGTTTTCACGAACTTACGTCTTCTCCCGATCCCTTCTATTGCCGACCGATGTCGCTAGCGGAGGTGGACGTCGATGCGATCTCTTGTCCGACCGCCGTGTTCAATTCAACGAAAGGTCGCTTCGATCCGGCGGGAGTTTTTGAATATTATCCCCCTCGCAACGACTTGATTCGTTTCACGCGATCAGACTGCGACATCCCTCGGTCACCCGATACCTGCGACATCAGTGCCCGATCATTTTCGACTTTGAATGATCTCGACGCGGTCGCTGCGGCGACACCTCCATACGGAGAGATTGCGATCGTGACGTGGCGGTTGCCTTCAAGCTACGGTCAAGGCGAATATGTCGTCAAGATTGAGATCAACAAGGAGTTTGATCAGAATCCGTCCCACGCCTACAAAGCATTTACCGACCCGCGCCTCAGGGACTCTGGTGTCAAAACTAATATCGGACAACCATCGGTACTATTCAGCCTTCCCGTCACGATCGGTTCCACTCCGAGTTATTCCTCGACCACAGCCCTCGTGGGCTACGGAGATTGGGATGGCCGAACAGGTACGGTGCACCCTTCGGATCCAAGCATCTCGGATTCACCAGGTTCGGGGATGGGTCGCCTGCTTGTATTCAACAACCCTTGGGCTTTCGGATCAGATGAGAGCAGGGCCCGCGTCCATGCCATGACTGCGGAGTGCGCAGCTGCTACCGAATGCGTACCACGCCCCAAAGAGCCCTTTCCGGCACAGCCCACGGTCGATTTCAAAACACTGACCGCAACGAGCGTCGGGATCTCCTTCGTTCATTCTTCTCAGGACGGTGCGCCGGTGGATCGCTACGATATTCGGTATCGCGAGGGTACATCGATGGCCGACGGAGATTTCGTCGAGGCAACGCCCGCCGGCTCCGTTGGACCGGGCACCCCTGGATCAACAGCTTCGTTTCTCGTGGGATCGCTCAAAGCGGACACCGACTACGTCGTCGGGATTCGAGCTCACGGGCGATGTCAAACAGCATCCTCACTACAAACGACGACCTTTAGGACACCCGAAATGAAGTTCCAACAGCTCTCGGGTTGTTTCATAGCCACAGCTGCGCACCAAAGTGCAATTGCACCGAGGGTTAGGACTTTACGTTGGTTTCGCGACAGCTTTCTGACGCAGTCTTCGATGGGCGTGTTCGCTGTCGATCTGTACTACCGCTCAAGCCCGCCGGTTGCATCCATCATTGCCTCGGTGTCACCCGTTCGTGCTGTCATACGCAATCTCTTAACGCCAGTAGTCAATGTCATCGAGGGTATCAAGATGCCCGGAATCGTCGAAAACTCTGAAAACTCTTCCCAATCTCGTCAAACTCGCCGTTGACAACTCGATCGAGAACCCTATAATCCGACGCTCCC
>JAYUPZ010000412.1:0-1500 GCA_043759805.1 Myxococcales bacterium
CAGCCCGAACGGATTTTTTGAAACGGCCGCACCAAGTCGCTCAAGAGTTGCCGACGGAACCACGTTGGCGAGATCGAAAGTCATGAAAACATCCCGAACTGCACCCGTTGCAACAAAAAGAATGTACGTGAGATTGCCGGTCGCCGGGTCAATCGTCTCCGTGCCGACCTCCAATGCGATCGTTTTGATGATTCCTCGGCGGTCCGCCTCAAAAACCTCGTGCAACGACCTGAGAGCGACCTGGTTGACGGCCCCCGCGTAACGGTCTCTGGAAGTTTTTTGTGTATCCATAGTTTCCGTAAACTCGTCGGACGATCTCGTGTATTTGTACGCCTTCACCGTCGAAATTGTATCGGGTGGCGGCATCGCGACCCGCAAACGCAACTCGGCCGTGGTGGCGTCAAAAGAGAAATCATGGCGGACTCGAAAATGGTCGGGATACACCGAGTTCGACATGACGATACTGACATACTCCTGTACTGCATCGACTGAACCGTAGCCGAGATTTGCAATGAATGTGTCAATTGCAGCGTTGTGTTCTGCGACCTCCTTTTCGCGCTGCGTGCATTCCCGCGCGTACCGTTCCTGCTCATTGCTCAAGTCTATCCGGCGTTGTGCTTCGGCCCGCCCATAAGCTTCAGTGGCCTTCTGGTGGTCGATGCGGAGTTTCTCCAAATGTGATCGCCAAGTTGACGTTGCCTCCTCCTGTTGTTTTTTGGCCACCTCGACCGCCCGGGTATGCTTCTTCTTGCCAAAAATTGCTGCAAATCCCCTGGGCGGCGGTGGCATTGGTATTACGGGTTCGGCCGGTTCGATTCCTGTCGCGGGCAGCTTCGCTGGTTGTAGAAGGTCGACCCTGTCGAACGGCGGGTGAACCAGATCCTTCCGAAGCGTGTTCAGATCGACGAAATCGTCCACATCAAGCGTTGCGGCCAGGATCGAGTCAATCTCATCGTATTTTTCTGCCAGCTGGGCATTTTTGCTCTCGACCTCCTCTTCCATCGCTGCGATGTGTCCCTCGGCGGCTTCCTTTTCGGTGCGCTTCCGATCAGCCGCGTTGAATCTCGCTGTTTGCGCATCCGCTCGCTCTTGAGCCTTCTGATAGCGTTCTGCTTGGCGAAGATCCGCAAGATAGGCACGCTCACCTTCACGTAGCCGACGCCTATTTTCGCGTTCAACCTGTACCCCCGCGCGGTGCAACTCTGCGAAAAAACCACGACGTGCCATGCTCCTGTTACCTCCGACCCTTTGCCTTCTGAAATATCCGCCCGTTAGCGTGTCGGAAATTATCACAGTTCCCAGGGGAAATTTCACTAAAAGCCCGTGGGAAAAATCCCAAAACCGGAGCGCAACAACTGAACGGTTGATCGTAACCGTTCACGGTGAGCCTCTTCATCCGCCGCACATCCGATGCGAGGGACATCGGTATGCACGGCGGGGTCAGCAGTCGCTGCATCCAACGCCGTCCGAATCGACCGAAGCGCCCAAGTCGAAAATCGA
>JAYUPZ010000413.1:0-1499 GCA_043759805.1 Myxococcales bacterium
TCGGAGGAACCAGGGCGTGGGCCATCGTGCCACCTGCTACGATGGCCAGGATGTACAGGATGTAGTCCTTCCCGGATTGCAAACGCAAGGCCCTGGCAAGTGGCATCATCAGCAAAAAAAGCGTGTCGAAAAACACCGGCACGGCCAACACGAAACTTGCACCTGCAAGGCCAATCGCCGCTTTTCGCGGCCCGAACAAACGCAAGACGGCATTGGCGATTGCACGGGCCCCCCCTGTCACACGGAGACATTCACCCACGACACAGGCAAACGCGACCAGCAATCCGATCTTGCCGGCGGCCGCGCCAAAAGCCACGGCCACCCGCTCACCCGGGGCAATGCGTTCCATCGGCGTCATCAAAGCCACCACCAGCGCGCCACCCGCCAGCGCGAACACGGGATGCAATCGCAGCCAAACAATCCCGCACACCACAAAGGCAATGCCGAGCAACGCGGGCCCCAAGGTTAGCCCCAATGACGCCGTCGTCTGCTGCACGGTCGCACCCTATACCGAAGGGACGCGGCACGAGGGTGAATGCGTATGCGTATAAAACCCTACGAACCGGCAAGGTTTTTCGCCGGACTCACGTTTATAAACACTTGTTTTAAAAAGCCTTTTAGACGAATTTGTAAATTCGTCCACGAAGTGGTCGTTTTTACTCTACCACTTGGATATTATTTTCGAGCGATGTCGACTCGAGCCCTCCAGAGAAATGTCGAGGCGTCTCTTGCGGACCGCCCGGTCGTCCTTTTGATCGGTGCGCGGCAATCCGGGAAAAGCACGCTTGCAAGTCACCTTGCGAACAGCGGACACATCGATCGCAGCGTTTCATTTGACGATCTCGGCCCCCTGTCGGCAGCTCGCGCGGATCCCGTTGGGTTCATTGAGGGTCTGCAAGGGCGCGTCTTCATCGACGAAATTCAAAGGGTTCCCGAACTCTTGTTACCGATTAAAGTCGCCGTCGATCGCAACCGCACACCCGGCCGTTTCCTACTCAGCGGATCGGCGAATGTATTGACGTTGCCTCGCGTCGCTGATTCCCTCGTAGGACGCATGGATGTGCTTCGTTTGTTTCCTTTCTCACAAGGAGAGATAGCCGGTGAAGCAGACGGGTTCATCGACACTGTATTTTCTACCGATCTCTTGTCACTTGATACCCATTTTTCTGAGGCCGACATTCTCGCCCGAATCGTTCGCGGAGGATTTCCCGAGATCATTACGACGATCGCACCTCACCGCTGGTCGAACTGGTGGGATTCATACATCTTGACCATCGTGCAGCGAGATCTGCGCGAGCTTTCCAATATTGTCGATCTCGATCACATCCCTCGATTGCTGTCGTTGCTCGCAGCCAGAACCGCAACACTTTTGAACCACGCGGAAATTTCACGTTCGACGGGCATTCCCGCGACCACCTTACGGCGATACATGGCCATGCTGAAGGCAGCCTTCCTGATTAGTGAAACGCTTCCCTGGCACGCGAACCTTGGAAAACGCA
>JAYUPZ010000414.1:0-7258 GCA_043759805.1 Myxococcales bacterium
AGCGCCGCGTTGATATCGGCGCCGCTCCACCTCTGCGGAAAGCGACCTGCAAGATTGGCGGGTGCCCATCCACATCGACGAGAGTGTCACGATGAAAAGCAACTGTTACGGGCCGAATTGATATCGTACGCATTTGCCGAATTCCCGTCGTACGGTTTTCGTGAAAAGTCCGCACTGCCATCGCAAAGGTCGCTCTCTCGGGTCGTAAGAGCCAGCGCCCAATCCGACCCCTCGGTCAAAACGTGACACGATTCATGACCAGAGGTCGGCCTTCACTGCTTAACGTTTGAGGTTTGCGATTTCCGCCAGCATCTCGTCCGCGGTGGATATCGTCCGGGCGTTGGCCTGGAACGCGCGCTGGTAGGCAATGAGCGAGACCAGTTCGTTTCCGAGATCGACGTTCGAGTTTTCAAGTGAACCCGCAGAGATGGCACCCCGGGTGCCCGACGCTGCCGTACCGACAAGCGGTTGTCCCGAGTCGGGCGTTTCAAGGAACAGCTGGCTCCCCGCTCGCACGAGGCCCTGTTCGCTCTGAAACGACGCGAGACCCACCCGTGCCACGGCGCGGCTTTGTCCATTCGAGAACATGCCGGTCACGGTTCCATCATCGCTGACGAGAAGGTTCGTGAGCTCACCTGATCCGTACCCGTTTTGTACGAGGCCGGTGATGCTGTTTGCACCTGCGTACTGAACCGTACCACTTTGTCCGGTACCTGTGTCGGTCGTGATGGAATCGCCAAAATCGAAGGCAATGACCTGTCCGGGTGCTGCGTTCCGGAAGTCGGCGCTGGAGACCGTCGTCGTTTCGGTATCGAGTGCGCCGTTGGGAGTAAAGGTCAACGTTCCAGCGGCGATCTCCTGGGGAACGCCAGCGGTGCCACCGGTGACTTCCGACCCGTCCACCAACGCGTGCCATTGCCACGTGCCTGCACCATCTGTGATGAAATAGACGTCGGCTCGGTGCGCCTGTCCGAGCGAGTCGTAGACCGTAGTGGGCGCGGATGAGTTAGATGTTACCGAGGCGTTGGCCGGATCCCAAGGTAGGGCAGGCGCGATGGATCCGGAATCGAGGTTCATCGATACCGCGAGCTCGGTCGTGGCATTGGGCGGGCTGGTTCCACCAACCTGCAGATCGCTCAGGGTCGCTGAAAGCTGACCCGTCGGTTGCATCATGTACCCCTGCACGCGCAGGCCTCCTCCGTTGACAACCACGCCCTCGCTGTTGAGATTGAAACGACCGTCTCGGGTGTAGTACGAACCCTCGGCGCCGTCGTGATTTCCATTCAGAATGAAAAAACCATTCCCACGGATCGCCATGTCGAGGGTTGCACCTGTTTGTTGAATCGCGCCCTGGTTGTGTAACGTATCGACGCCACCGAGGCGGACACCCGCCCCCATGCGTTGACCGTTGGGTGCGTTGCCACCCAGGACATCCTGGAAGCTGGCCCGCGATCCACGGAATCCTACCGTGGAGGCATTTGCGATGTTATCACCGACGGTGCTGATGGCCTCGCCATGGGCTTGCAGACCGCTTGCACCTGTTCTTAACGACGTCCAGATTGACATGTTTGGTTTCCTTTCAGTGGGGCGTGAAGCGTCAGCCATCAAAGAGTCGGCTGTGGAGTGGTTGGGACCACGGGAGTGGTTGAGGTTTCACCGTCGAGCGACGCAATATCCGACGGTGCAATCGTGACAGAGCCAACCTGGAAGGCGGCTCCACCTTGTTGAAACGCGACGGCCGTGATCTGGCCACGAAGGATGATTCCACCCGGGACTGTTGCGCCGGCCTGATCTCGGGCATCAACCGATATGTTGTAGTTGCCGGCGACGACGTCTTGTCCGTTGTCATCCTTGCCATCCCAATTGAGCGCGGTTTCACCCGCATTGGTGGCGCTCATGTCAATGTGTCGCACGGCGACGCCGTCGGCATTGTTGATGACAATTTCGACCTTTGATGCCGGCTTACTTAGCTGAAGGTTTAGATTCGGGACGGGCCCGTCCTCGGGGTTGTAAGCGATCTGCGATGCACCTGCCGTGACAGACCGTCCCGTCAGCCCGACGAGCGCAGCCCGAGAGGCCGTGTCCTGGCCGGCTTCGAGGTTTGCCAGTCGCGTGTTCATCTCCTGAGATTGCTCAAGCGAGGTGAACTGCGCGAGCTGTGCGACGAATTCGGCTCCTTCCTGGGGATCGAGCGGATTCTGATACTGAAGTTGTGCCACCAAAAGTCGTAGGAACTCATCCTTCGTTGACTTCGGCGGCGCTTGCGTCCGTTGCTGGGTAAGGGTATCGGGGAGATTTTCGACTCGCATGGTTTTGTCCTCGTGCTCAGGCAATGGCGCGCAAATCGCGTCTTGGTTCGGGCGTTTTCTCGGGAGTGATTTCGTTGGCCGTGCCGATGGCGGGTATCTCGTCGCGCTTGTGCGGCGTTTCCGGGTTTCGCCGTTCACCGGTGCCGCCGTTGGTGCCAAAGTCGAAGGACATCTTGTCCAGATTCAGGCCGTGCTTCGCGAGCGCAGTGCCAAGCTCCTGAGCGTGCTCACGCAAATGAATGGCGACTTCGGGCGTGGCCGTCACGCCACTGACACGCACATGTTGGCCTTGCGCGGCGATTGATATGTCCACTCGACTATCACCGTCTCCAACCACAATGTCTGCGGTGTCCTTGCCAAAGTGAGCACGGCGGATGTCGTTTATTGCCTCGACGGGACGCAACGTCGCGGCTTCGGGGGAGGGCGATTGCGCAGGTGTCACAGTTTCCGGCGACGAAACGCTTCTTGAATGGGTGGGGTTGTGTTCGGCCAGCGCGGCAACAATTGCCGAGCCGATGTCGGTTCCCACGACCACGGCTCTGGGTGCGTCCGAAGCATCGAAGGTAATCGTTTGCAAAACAGGGGTTGTGTCCAGCAAGGGCGCGGTTTTTATCGCTTCTCCCACTTTGTGAGCGACTTCGACTCTCGACCCATCCGCCCGGTCGGGCGTTTCCTCGGCAATCGCAACACTTTCGCCGTACTCTACGGGTGCCATCCACGCAGGTAGCTCCAATGTGGGTGTCTCGTGTGGATTAACTTCTGGTGTGGCGCCTTTTGCATCGACCTTCATATCGATCGGCATAGGCGCCATCATCTGACCGGTTGGCTGAGCACCGGGAATTGTTGCACCGGATGGCGGAACAGGGACTGCGCTTTTTTGGGGCGTGGTTGCGGGATTTACTGCCATCATCCCCGCGAGCAATGCCAGTGCAGCCGCGAAATCGTTTGGTTTTGTCTCTTCACCATCAACGGGGCGAGATCCTTCGGCCTTTGAAGGCTCCGACGACAACCATCCGTTGGGGCGCGACGGAAATCCAGTGTTCATGGTTTGTTCCTGTGTGCAGTGGCGACGCGATCGTCGCTTTGCTTCTGTTCAAGTTTGTTCTGGACGGAGGCGACGTGATCCCGTTCTTTGTCCAAAAGTTTTTCGGTTCGGCGAAGTTCCTGTTCTTTCCCGACAAGAACTTCACGGCGAGCGGCGCTGTGCTGTTCCGATTTTCGCCGATCCTCGTTGGCTGATACCAGTCGATGGGTTGTGGCGCGACGTGTGTCTTCAAAGTCAAAGAACACATTGACGCTTTCGGCGTTGCCAAGATTCTGACGGGCATCGTCGTACGATTGTTCGATCTCGTCATGAACTTGTTCGAGATGCTCGTTTGCTTTTTGTGCCGCGATTTCAGCAGCCGTGAGCTCGCCTGCTGCGGCATCGCGTAGGCGTTGTCGGGTGCGCTTGACCCGGGTGAGCAAACGAAAGCGTGGCGTCATTTGCTTTCACCCGCCTTGACTCTCGGTTTGGTCGACTTTGCGGAGTCCGTGGCCATCAGTTGATCGGTGGCTGCAATCACTTCTTGAAGTTGATTCATGCCTGCGCCGTAGGCGGTCGACTCTTCGGGGTTTTGTCGCGCCCAGCGATCGAACGCCTCACCCGTTGCGATCGCAGCGTCGTACACGGGGTTGTGTCCCGGTACGTAGGCGCCGAGGCTGCGCAGTTCGTCGGCTTCCCGTCGGGTTGCAAGCAACTGGCGGCCGCGGGTCATCAACTTGTGCGCTTCGTCGACCGTGACTTGCCGGGCCGCGCGCGAGGCGCTCGCAAGTAAATCAATCGCCGGGAAGTGACCTCGAGCCGCGAGATCGCGAGACAAAACAATATGACCATCGAGCAAGGACCGCGCCGAGTCCGCCACGGGATCTGCCAGATCGTCACCTTCAACAAGCACCGTGAAAAAGCCGGTGATCGATCCGCCATTTTTAAGGGGGCAAACGCGTTCCAGAAGACGCGGCAAGGTCGCAAACACGCTGGGTGGATAGCCCTTCGTCGCCGGCGGTTCGCCCGCTGCGAGTCCGATCTCACGCAACGCCATCGCGTAGCGGGTCAACGAATCGAGAATCAACAACACCCGTGCACCTCGATCGCGGAAGTACTCGGCGATGGCAACCGCGGAAAGAGCGCCCCGTGCGCGTTCTGCCGGTGGCCGGTCGGAAGTTGAAACGACGAGCACACCCCGTTCAAGCTGGAAATTGCTCAACAGATCCTGAACCTCGCCGCCACGTTCCCCGATGAGGCCGATGACGGTTACATCGACATCCGACTGCCGGGCGATCTGCCGCATCAAGATGGTTTTCCCGACGCCGGCTCCTGCGAAGATTCCCACCCGTTGTCCCGCACCGCAGGTCAACATCGAATCGATGGCGCGTACACCGGTATCGAAACGGTTGTGAATAGCAACGCGTTTTTCCGGCAAGGGTGCGGCTGCATCAATTGGGACAAGAGCGTCCGGTCGCAACGTCTCTTTGCCGTCGAGCGGATTGCCGAAGGCATCGACGATCCGACCCAGCAACCGTTCGGATACGCCGAGGCGTGCGCCGTCTCCACGACTCGTGACTCGCGCCCCCGGCGCGACGTTGATGAGTCTTCCAAAGGGAATGATGAGTGCATTCGAATCCTTGAACCCAACCACCTCACCGAAGAGCGGCTCTCCCGGCCGTTCGATCTCGACCATGTCACCCACTCGACCGTCGGGTACGTGGCTTTCAACCAGCATGCCGGTCACGCGCGTGACTTTCCCGTGTTGGCCCGGTCGTGCAGCTTTGGCCAAAAGCGGTGTGATGCGATCAATGAAGCCCGGATCTGCGCCCATCATGGTGTTTCATCTCCGGCGTCATTTGCGTTTCGCTCGGCGAGGTATTCGTCCAAAAATGGCACGAGAGCGAGCCTTACTTTGTCAAGACGTGCATCGACTGTGGCATCGACGATGCGTTCGATGTTCTCAACGAGGAAACCGCCCGAGGCGATGTGAAGGTCGCGGACGATGCGAGCCGATTTCCCGATCTCGGGCACGGCCGCGAGAATCGAGTCGGCATCCGTCGGGCATAGATGTAGTACCAATGGCATCGGGCTTTCGATGCCCTCGATTGCTTTCTGGATCGCCTCCGCGAGCGAAAGAGCGTCAATCGAAATCTCCCGTGAAACCAATTGTCGCGCGATGGCGATGGCCATGTCTGCAATTTCGCCTGCACGGGGCATTCGGGCGCGTTTGGTGGCAGCCAACAGTCGTTCTGTTCCCCTCGCGAATTGTTCAATCGTGGCACCGATCTTCTGCTCCGCCTGGGCCATGCCTTCTTTTTCCGACCGCGCTATCGCCGCGTTCATTCGGGTGGAAAACTCAGGATGATCCTCAATCGGCAAGGTGAGTTGCTCGGCCAGGGCCGGTGGCAAAAATGCCTGACGAATCTCTGCCTTGCCGTCTGCGGTTCCGGACCACGCTGCAGCCGGACCCCGGTCGCCGACCCGCATGCGCTGGTAAAGCGGCACCTCGGTGCCGTCGCCCATGTTGAACGCTGCGAACGATTCTTCTCTTCTCAAACGAGTTGCTCCCCGCCGCCGGTGGGCAGCGTAATTTGACCTTCGGAGGCAAGGCGCATTGCGCATTCGACAATCTCGCGTTGTGCACGCTCGACCTCGGAAAGTCGGGTCGGCGGCAACAGTTGCAGATCCTCTCGCATCTGCTCGGCAGCCCGTGAAGAAACCGCCGACAAGAAATGGTCGCGCAATTCTTCGGGAGAGGTTTTGAGCGCCAGCAACATTGTATCGCTTGGCACCTCGCGCATGAGCGTTTGCAGCGCGCGGCCGGTAATCTTGCGCAGATCCTCGAATCGGAACATGCCTTCTCGAATCTTTGGACCCAGCTGGCTGTCGGCTTCTTCAATGGCACCAATCAGACGCTCGGAGTCCTCGGAGGGTACTTGCTTCAAAAGTTCGGCGGTGAATTCAATTCCGTTGAACTCCATTTGTTTGCTGGGATCGGTCAGCCCTCCCGCGAGGGCAAGGGCCTTCACGAGGGCCTGCGATGCCAGCAGAATTTCGTCTGTCGGAACCTCAGTCAATTGCGCAACACGTTTGAGCAGGTCGACTTGAACCTCCTGCGGCATAACGAGCAGAATCTGACCCGCTTGCGTACGACCCAGTTGCGACAGGATGGCCGCCGCAATCTGCGGATGTTCCTGCGCCAACAGTTCCGCCAGGGTTGCAGTCCGTGCCGTCCGAATGACATCAATCGGAGCCAGGTTTGCGTTCGGATTGCCATTCAAAATTTCGCGTGCCTTCGCTTCGCCAAGTGCGCTTGCGGCCAAACCTCGAACGTAAGCACCGCCCGAGCGGGGCAGCATGGGGGAACGCATTTTCTCTGAGAATTCCGTAAAAACGCTCTCCAGAACCGTGGGCTCAACACCGTCGAGATCCTCGACGGATTTGACGAGTTTGCGCAACTCATCGGCCTCCAAGTTTCGTAGCACTTCGCACGCGAGTGTCTCTTCAAGGGCCAGAATCACCAGCGCTGCTTTCTGTCGGTTGCTGATGGTTGCGGTCATCGCTTTGCCCCTCCGGATTCAGCAGGCTCGCCCACCCACTGGGCCAGTACGCGTGCGGCCCTGCCGGCATCGGCCTTCACGGATTCCACTGCACGATCCCGCGCGGATTGTTGAGGAAGTCCTGGGGTAGTTCGAGTGCCGCCCGACATGGCGGCCAAAACCCGGGCCGCATCGTCTCCTGCGGGCAAGACGGCCTCAAGATCGCTTACACGGGCTGGCAACGAATGAATCAGTTCGGCGCGCAACCCTTTGGCCTTCTTGTTGCGCAACATGAACACCGAGAGCACACCGAGTACCAAAAGTCCGAGGCCGGCGATGGCAAGAACCAGCAGTCGAGGTGAAATCGGCAATAGATGCGAAGC
>JAYUPZ010000415.1:0-7258 GCA_043759805.1 Myxococcales bacterium
GGTACGGGTGGCACCACGACCGGTGGTACCGGTGGCACGACGACTGGTGGTACGGGCGGCACTGCCGCGACTGGTGGTACCGGTGGCGCTGCCGCGACCGGTGGTACGGGTGGCACTGCCGCGACCGGTGGTATGGGTGGCACCGCCGCGACCGGTGGTACGGGTGGCGCACCCGTGCCGGTTGATACGTATCCCTGCCCCATGGTAGGCAACTGTCGCGTTCTTACGCTGGGAGACGGCATAGCCACGGGCGTGGGTTACACCGGTGGGTATCGGATTCAGTTGATGGCGTCTCTTTCTGCAAGCTACCGCATCGAGCTCGTTGGCAGTCAATCAGCCGGAAGCTCCGCAGCCAATCGACCGCACGAGGGCTTCCCAGAATATCAAACGGCCGCAAGCGGCGGGAAAATGGGCCTCGTCGACAAATTGCCGGC
Source organism: Myxococcales bacterium (assembly GCA_043759805.1). Lineage (GTDB taxonomy): Bacteria > Myxococcota_A > Polyangia > Fen-1088 > Fen-1088 > JAWXBF01. The sequence goes on from JAYUPZ010000415.1 coordinate 435, forward strand.
CGTCGTCAGCACCGCCAAGCCGCACATCGTGATCCTGAACATCGGATCGGAAGATATCCTCAACAACTTCCAGCTCAACATGTTTCAGACTCGCCTTGGCGCCATCATCGACAAGATTTTCATGGGTGCGCCCAACGCACTCGTCATCGTGTCGCACCCACCGCCTTCTCGCGACAACACATTTAACACCCGTCTCACAATGATCGACACAGCGATCGCGAACGAGGTGAACACCCGCAGGGTCACCCAGCGTATCACCCGTGCCGCCGTTCGTCGCACGTTTGAACGCCCCTTCCAGCCTGGTTCAGTCGATACCGCAAAGGCGTCTGCCACCCGCTATTACCCGACAATGGATGGGTATGACACCATCGCGGACACCTACGCAGGACTCCTGCGCCCGCAGCTCAAGCTGAAGTAGTCGTACTGTCGAGCACTACGAATCCGCCGACAACCCGTCAAGCTGTCGAAACGATTTGAAAAGGCGGTGTAGAACCATGGGCTTCTGGTAGGCTGGCCGAAACAGGAGCAACCCATGCCAAAAATCCAAGCCATACCACCACAATACGGAAGCCTTACGCCTTACCTTGTGCTGCCGAACTGTTCCTCGGCGATTGAGTTTTACAAAACAGTTTTCAACGCCGAAGAAATCATGCGTATGCCGATGCCCGATGGGAGCATTGGCCACGCTGAACTGAAGATTGGCGATTCAATACTGATGGTGGCCGCTGGGAATGCGAACTGGCCGCAAACATCGGCGCTCACCTGCTTGTACGTTGAAGATTGCGACACCGTGTTTAACTGCGCCGTGGCAGCAGGTGCTCAGGTGATTGAGCCGCTTTCCGACAAGTTCTATGGTGATCGCTCGGGATCCGTCGCCGATCCTTTCGGCCAGCGCTGGGCGATCATGACCCACAAAGAAGATGTCCCGCCAGAAGAGATGGAAAAGCGCATGTCGCAAATGACGACGCCTTGATATCTCGAAACGTTCCACCCGATGCGCCGTAACGGCACCCTGACGGCCCTCTTGACAAACACGGTCGCAGTACGATTGCAAGATACTTTGTGCTATGGATAGCCCATGTCAGCTGGGCGATCTCGACGCTATTGGGTTGCGGCCTTTGTACTTCTGGTGGCCGTGGTGGGGTTTCTCGCGTCACGCCGGAATCAATCGAGTTTGCATCCGACGGATCCGACTGCTTCAAAACAACCGGATACCACCGGCCCCACCGTTGCAGCCGAGTTCATGTTCGCAGACGACGCCGAGCGCGGCGGCATCGAGGGACGGGTCGTCGATGGTCAGGGCACCGGTGTTCCAGGAGCCTTCGTATCAATCATACCAAGGCTCGTGGGTCGCGATCGCTTTCTAGACTGGTTCAAAAAGGCCTCACCGAGACTCGTGCGTACCGACAAAGACGGACGCTATCAGGTCGATGACGTGGCACCCGGCGTACTGTCGTTGACAGCAACCGCACCACATTTCCTTCCCGGACGAAGTGATCGCGTGAAGCTAATGCCGGGCGAACGATTGACCGGTGTCGACATCAAGGTTGAAAAAGGCGGGACGCGGCTTTTTGGCTCGGTGTGTGACTCCGGGGGAGGCGCCATTGTCGGAGCAAAGCTCGTGCTGGCGGGATTCGACAAAACGGTGGTGTTCGATGAACAAACCACCATGTTTGTTCTGCAGACCGAGTCGGATGGCAACGGGAACTATGAAATTTATGTTGCGCCCAGTTGGTATGACTTTACTGCCACGGCGAACGGGTACGCGCCCGAGCAATCCTGGGTCGACGTCAACGGAGAGCTTCGACATGACGTGCGCCTTCATGCCGCGTCAAGGATCACGGGCCATGTGCTTGACGGCGATGGCAAAGGTGTTGCGGATGCAACGGTCAAAATTCGTTCCGAAAGCTTCTTCCGCGAATCAAGTGCTGTCACAGCGGCCGACGGGTCCTATACCTCCGACGGTCTCGATCCAGGTCGGTACTTGCTGGAGGCACAAAAGGGTGAACTGGCAGCGCGGGCCGATTCCCCCGTGCAGGTCGGCATCGGCGCCACAGTCTCGGCAGATATCACCTTGAAAAAGGGTCTCACCATCGCCGGGAAAGTAGAAGATGGGAACGGAAAGCCTGTGTCCGGAGCGCGTATCTATGGCGGCGGATTCGGTGGGGGCTTTATTTTTTTCGCACCGGGAGTCGAGGCAGAAACACCCAATGCCGTCACCGGATCGGATGGTCGCTATGAGCTCAAGGGCCTCCTCGGGCCCTGGGTTCGCGTGCGTGCAGAGGCCGACGGCGCCGAAACCAAAATGTGGTCTGAACAATCCGTCAAAACCGACCGCAAGGATGTGAACTTTATCCTCGCGTCCGCGGCGACGTTGCGAGTGCATGTCATGGGGCCCGATCAGCAACCCATCAAGGGAGCCGCTGCCTATGTTGAAGTGGGTTCCCCGAATGAATGGGCCACGATGGTGTCGCGTTCGTCGAAAACGGCATCGGACGCGACTGGTCTCGTCGAGATCACGGGGCTTCCGGGTGGCCCGGCGACCGTGACTGTCAGGACCATGGATTTCGGCTCGCGAAGCCGCGAAAATGTTGTTCTTGCCTCCGGCAAGACGACTGACATCACGATCGAGTTTGAAACGTCGGGATCCATATCAGGGCAGGTAAAATGGGATGACGGTACGCCCGCGGACAACGTCACGGTGGTTGCGTTCGGAAAACGCATCGGAGAACAGAGCGCGGCGGATTCGAGGGGATCATTCAAGATCGAGAAACTTGGACCGGGCGAATACACGTTGATGGCGCAGCGTCAGGATGAGCAAATCGTGATCTCAGAAAACAGCCGGCCCGACGCGCGTTCGACTCGCAAGCTGACGCTGAAGGCAGGCGAAAACGCCAAGGATGTCGTACTACAGTTGCGGCGAACCAATCTAACGATCGAGGGGACCGTGGTTGGACCCGGCAACAGACCCATCGCCGGCGCCCAGGTGGGTGCAACCGAAGGACGGAATGCGCGCTTCGGGCGATGCACGATGGCCTATCAGGGCAAGTTCGTCAGCGATGCCGACGGCCGCTTCAAGATAGAAAAGTTGTCGAGCGGCGTGTACGGCGTTTGCGCATCTCAGCCAGGATTCGCAGACGGAACCGCCCTTGACGTGGTGGCGGGCAGCCGCGGGGTGCAGCTCCGTCTCCGTCAACCCGGTCGTATCAAAGGGATCGTCGTCGACGGCGAGGGTAAACCCGTCAAGTCAGCCAGCATCGTGGCCTCGGCCCGGCAACCAGAGTTCAACAACGATCCCCTGGCGGAAATCAAAAGCGCACCGACGCGCGCCGAAACCAGAGCGGGTGCCTTCGAGCTCAACGAACTCAAGCCCGCCGTCTGGGATATTGTTGCGCAGACCCCCGAAGGCCAGCACGGATTGGCACGCGGAGTGGCGGTTGCGGACGGGGAAGAAATTTCCGGTCTACGCATCCAGCTCGAACCCGGCGTGACGTTATCGGGGCAACTCCTGAACGCGGAAACCGGAAAACCGATTGCAGGGGTACTCATCTTCTCGGGAACGGGGGCTTCAGCCGGCACGGACCAGAGCGACAAGAACGTCTCCGATGCCACCGGACGATATCGTGTTGCGAATGCCGCCACGGGTATGAAGATTTCAATCTACTTTCAGCCTCCCGAGGCACTTTCACTCCTCGGTGATGAACTTGAGGCCTGGGTACCGACCGACGCGAGAGACATAGATTTAGGCGCATTTCACCTGACACCAGGCAAGCCCGAGGATTTCCTCACCGTCGGACCCCGCACCGGATTGCGTGTTCGTCACGAGGGTGGCTCTCCCGTGGTTACCGGGATTTTCGAGGAAAGCCCGGCAGCGAAGTCTGGCATTCAGGTTCGAGATCGAGTGCTCTCCATTGACGGCAAGTCCATCGCGAACCTCGGGAAAGCGTCCATCGATCGGATGATGAACGGAGAAGAAGGCAAAAGCGCGGTTGTGCGCATACAAACTGGAAACGAAGCCCCACGGGACGTGGTTATTCCGTTTCAGGCGTTCTAGCAACGCCGGCCGATTTCGTAGCACAGACCGTCTATTCGGCCCGAAGCCCCGGAGCCTCGTGGCCGCTGCGTGCCACGTATTCAAGATAGCCACCGCCGTACGGAATCGCCCCATCCGGATTGAGTTCCAAAACTCGATTCGACAGTCCCGCCAGGAACGAACGGTCGTGTGACACGAATATCATCGTGCCCTGAAACTCGGACAGAGCCTTCACCAACATTTCCTTGGTCGTCATATCGAGATGGTTGGTGGGCTCGTCGAGCACCAGGAAATTCGGTCGTGCGTAAAGCAGACGCGCCATGACGAGGCGCGCTTTCTCGCCTCCGGAGAGCACCCGACAGTTCTTTTCAATGTCATCGCCCGAAAATCCGAAACAGCCCGCCAGCGTTCGCAGAGTGGAAACCGACGCCAGCGGGAACGCCTCTTCCAAAGTTCCGTAGACGGTCGTTTCTGAATCGAGCAGCTCCATCGCGTGCTGCGCAAAGTAGCCCATCGACACCGAGGCACCGATCGTTACCTTGCCGGTGTCTGGATTGGCTTCTTGCGCGATCATCTTTAACAGCGTCGACTTGCCGGCGCCGTTGACACCCATGATGGCCCAACGATCGCCTCGCTTGACGGTGAGGCTGAGGTTCTTGTGTACCACGCGCGTTCCGTATTGTTTGCCCATACCCTCGATTCGCACAACGTCGTCGCCTGAACGCTCGACCTGGGGAAAGTCAAAGGTCTGCGTGCGTCGACGCACCGGTGGTTGCAGCTCCTCAATCTTGTCGAGCTTTTTGATGCGAGACTGCACCTGAGCGGCCTTGGCCGCCTGCGCCTTGAACCGGTCAATAAATCGCTTTTCTTTGGCCAGCATGGCTTGTTGCCGCGCAAACGCTGCCTCGGCATGGGCCGCATTCAGCGCACGCTGCTGTTCATAGAAATCGTAGTTACCGGTGTAGCTTGTCAACACGCCACCATCGATTTCAATGATTCGTGTCACAATACGATTCAAAAACTCGCGATCGTGCGAGGTCATCAACAAGGCGCCTTCGTAGTCCTTGAGAAAAGTCTCAAGCCAGATGAGGGATTCAAGATCGAGATGGTTGGAAGGCTCGTCGAGCAACAGGGCATCGGGCCGCATCAAGAGGATTCGCGACAACGCCACGCGCATCTTCCAACCGCCGGACAACTTCCCCACGTCGCCATCCATCATTTCCTGTGAAAAACCCAGACCCGCCAGGATTTCGCGTGCCCGCGCCTCAAGGCCGTATCCACCAAGCTCGTCAAAACGCGCCTGCACTTCTCCAAAACGTTCAAGCAAGCGATCCAGGTTGTCGGCTTGCGCAGGGTCGGACAACCCCGCCTCGAGCTTTGCCAACTCAGCCGCCACGGTCGAAATTTCACCGGCACCGGCCATGGTTTCTGAAACCACAGAACGTCCCGACATCTCGCCCACGTCCTGGTTGAAATACCCGAGCGTGAGACCACCCTCGACCGAAACCGTGCCTTCGTCGCTCGTCTCCTCTTTCATCAAAAGCCGAAAGAGCGTGGATTTGCCCGCGCCATTGGGTCCAACCAATCCAACTTTTTGACCGCGAAAAACCGCGGCAGAGGCGTTGACGAAGAGGATCTGCGATCCGTGCTGCTTGCTGACGGCATCGAAATGAATCATGGGGGCCAGAGGGTAACGCGCGCTTCTCATTCGGCAAGCGCTTGTATTCTTGTACACCGCTAACGCGCTCGGTTAGGATTGACCCGACCATGGAGAACGAAGAAGCGGCAGCTCAGATTCCGGCGCCAGGAAGCCAAGCCGACCTGGTCCGTCTAGCGGCCGCCGTGAAGGAACAACCCGAGTCGAGCACGGCCTGGCTTCGGCTCGCAGAGGCTCTGGAACGGCGCGGCTTTGTCGAAAGGGTTTACCGCGCCTACGCACGAGCCTTTGAGCTCGATCCGAATTCAACCCCGCTGCAGCTTTCGATGGGTCAGTTCCTGCTCAACCGCGGGGAACTCGATGATGCCGAGCGCATGTTTCGGATGGCTGCCGCATCCGGAACGATCGAGTCCATCACGGGCATCGGGGCGGTATTTGAACATCGGGGAGATCTCGACGCTGCCATTGCGCTCGTGGATAGATTCGACGAAGGGCTCGACTATTCCATGTCGCTGCGCCTGTTGAAGGCACGCATGTTGATTCGAAAGAAACGCGCCGACGATGCCGTATCGTTGCTGGTCGCCTCAAAAATCCCAACGGACGCAAACGCCCAAACGTATTACTATCATGCACTCGGCGATGCACACGAGGCTGCCAGTCAAGCCGACGCGGCCTTTGCCGCATGGACGCGCGCCAACCAACTGCGCGGTATAAAGTTTGATCCAGACGCCCACACGCGCAACATCGATCGGTTGCTTGAACGCCATACCGAGGAAACGCTGGCGTCGCTGCCAAAGGCGCCGCCCGGTACGCCACTGCCCATTCTGATTGTGGGGTTGCCGCGTTCGGGAACCAGCCTTGTTGAACAGATTCTGTCCAGCCATTCCGACGTCCACGGAGCAGGAGAGCTCGACGATTTACGCGATCTTTCGCTTACCTACACACCCGAGTCGCAGGCATCCGTCAATGAAGCGTCCCTGCGATACCTGCGTCGAATCGGCGAATTGTCGCAAGACGAAAAATACGTCACCGACAAGATGCCGCACAACTTCATGCATCTGGGCGCGGCAGCGCAGATCCTGCCGATGGCACTCGTGGTCCACTGTCGACGCAACTTGATGGATGTGGGCCTTT
>JAYUPZ010000416.1:0-3452 GCA_043759805.1 Myxococcales bacterium
TCTGGATCTCGAAGGGCCAGTTGTTGCACACCATCGGAGACGAAATTCGTCCCCTTGAGACGGGGCACCTATGCTGGGTGGCAGCGGACGACGTACACGGCTTTCGCACGCGCGATGACGAAGGGTATCACATCACCAATGTTGCCTTTGCGAGGTCGCACTGGTCGCAATTGATGCAACGGTACGAATTGCGATACGATTTTTTCTCGGAACCGATCGCCCGGCGCGAAATGCGGATGGGAAAGCTGGTACTTGCGAACCTGCACCAACACGCAGGCGAATTGCAGGCAGGGAGACGAGACAGTAGAGCACTGGATCGCTTCTTGTTGAATCTGTTGCATCTTCTCGAACAGCATCCTTCCGCGGAGTCGGCGTCGCGCCCGCCGCCCTGGCTGCGGCATGCCCTCGAAAAGATGAGATCTCCGGCGTATTTGGAACGTGGCACCGAGGCGTTTGTCGAGTTGTGTGGTCGTAGTCCCGAACACCTCGCGCGCGAATGCCGACGCTGGCTCGGAAAAACACCGACGGTGCTGGTGACCGAGTTGCGTCTTGAGCGTGCAGCCGTCGAGCTTACCGAAACGGAAACACCCGTTCTCGAACTCGCGCTCGCCCTTGGCTATTCAAATATCAGCCATTTTTATCGGCTATTTTCTGCGCGCTTCGCCACGACCCCGGCTCAGTATCGGGCCAGTCAGCGCGACGAGCAGGCACGAATTTTTGGCGCTACAGGCGGTTGAGCATCGCCTCGGTAGGCAGGGCGTCCCACATGCCGGTCGACTGCAAACAGTCGGCCAGTTTGCCATCGGGCAACACGTGGACGAAGTGGCTTCGCGTTTCGTTAACGGGATCGGGGAGGCGCAGCGCAATGGCGTGCAAGGCGAGTCTGTCAAGTCCGAATCGCTCGCGGAACAAACGGTTGTGTTCGCCCTTGCCGTAATTCGCATCACCGATGACGGGACACGAAATGTGTTTCAAATGGCGGCGAACCTGATGCAAGCGTCCGGTATGGGGTTGGGCCAACACAAGGGCATAGCGCTCCCAGGTCGCAAGCTTCGTGAGTGTTGTCTGCGCAGGAACTCGAGGTCCATCGGGTTTGTTCGGAATCGGGTGATCGACAAGCTGTGAGGCGACCGGGTGGCCGCGCACGATGGCAATATACGATTTTTGCACGGCAGGGGTTGCCCACTGTTCACTCAACACGCGTACGATCTCCGCCGAAAACGCCAGACACAGGGCACCGCTGGTGGCGCGGTCGAGACGATGCACGGGCCACACCCGTTGGCCAAACTGAGCCGCAGCCTGTGCTACGATACCACCTTCGTCGTCGGCCCATCCAGGGTGGACCACGATTCCGGATGGCTTGTTGACGATCGCCAGGTCGGGCGTTCGTAAAAGGACGGGAAGCAGACCGTTCACGACATCTGGGATACCATGGGTTCCGGGCAGGAAGCGAACCCCGCGCCTTGTCGTCCTGTCATTGTGCCTCCGCAAACATTCCGTGTAACCTTCGCCGATGCAACATTCGGGTCGGCTCAAACGGTTCGCATTTTTGGTGGTGGTTTCGGCGCACCCTGTTCGAGCATCCGAATGACATCGTGATCACCAAGGCACAGGCCGAGTCGGTTGAGGATCAGGAGCGAAAGGCGGTTGAGAAGTTCCTGTCGACGATGTTTGGCGCGGCCTATGTTCCGTCCGCCAAGGCGTCGGGTCTCATCACCCATCTGCGTCGCATGCGAGACGAGGTGGAAGGTGGAAAGGAATCCATCGAACGCAAGCTGCGCTACTTGCTCTGGCTGAACTAGCGTTTGGCTTTCTTTAGCGTGAAAGACAGCTTCGGAATTGGATCGCCGGTGCCATAGAGCCAGGTGTAGGCGAAGTACGACGCAAGGACACGCTTCGTGTAACCGCGCGTTTCGTCGTACGGAATGGTTTCAATGAATTCGTCGAGTGGCAGATTGCCCCGTTCGCCGAGCCAGCGATCCACGGCGGCCTCGCCGGCATTGTAACCGGCGATCGAAAGCGGTATTGCGTCCGGGAAATGGTTGATCAGAAATCCGAGAAACTTGGAACCCAGTTCGAGGTTGGAGGCGGGGTTGAAAAGGGTGTCGCGGGTGATCTTGCTCGTCGAAAACCGTTGGGCGGTGGTCACCAGCATTTGCGTGAGCCCAATTGCGTTGGCGAAAGATTCGATGCGCGGATTGAACGCGCTCTCTTCGCGCATGATCGCCAGTTGTAAAAATTGCGGCACCTTGTTCTTCTTCGAGTTGTCCTCGACGATCTCGGGGAATGCCCGCGGATAGGATAAACGCCAGGCGGCTGCAGCTTGTGCCTTGGGGTATTCGGCTTTGTAGGACATCAGCGTGTAGCGGGGTATCGCATGCGAGGCGCTCCAGACCCGACCGCGGTGCAACACCACAGCCGTTAACCACAGCGCGCGTTCTCGTGCCGGCGCTTGTTCCTTGCCCGCCGAGCGAGCCCCGTCCCGGGTCTCTCGACTCTCGAAACCGGCCAGTGCCTCCACTTTGGAAAGTTCTCGCCGTGCCCAGTCACCGAGGCCAAGCCGAGCGAGCTCGACTGCGCGTTGAAATCCCGCAGTCGCATAGACCGGGTGTCTCCCGAATGCGACGGGCAAGGCAACCGTACCCATGTTTTGGTGCAAGGTCGAAACCAGTTCACGCCGTTTTTCTGGTGCGAGCGACCGCAGCCGCTCAAACGCCTGCAGGGCGTAAACCGAGAGCGGGTATTCAAGAATGGCGCGCTCGTAGTACGAAATGGCAACGATTTTGTGCTTCTGTTGCTCCTCAATTCGTGCGAGCCAGTACAGGGCGCGACCCTCGGCGTACCACACGGTTTCGTGTGGGATCAGCTTGAGCGCCTCCTGCAACCAGCGAGACGCAGTGGCGAAATCCTCGTTCTGATAGGACGAGAACGCGAGGCGAAACAAGGCCTCACCGAGCATATCGCCCTCGGCGTAGCGCCTCGGAATCTCCGAAAGTATGGCCCGCGCCGAGTCCACATCGCCTTCGTCTTGGTGCAATTCGGCCGTTCGCAAACGGGCATCATCCGCATAGCCGTGTTCGGGAAAATCCTTTTCGATGCTTGCATAGAGTGTTCGTGCGGTCTTGCGATCCCCGGCGCTCGCTCGGCAGCGCGCGCCCTGGTACATCGATTTCACCGCGAGATCGTTGTCGTTAGCAGCCCGGCAGGCGACCTCGGCCAGAGCGTAGTACGGTATGGCGCGCGGGCGTTGGCGTTGCTTGAAAACCGCCTGAGCAAGGTTGTAGGTCGCCGTACAGGTTTGGCCGGGATCGAGGGACTTCTGATTCACTGCCATCCCGAGCGCGTTCTCGGATTCCTTGTGTTGCTGCTTCTCACCAAAGGCTATACCCCGCTCCAGCCAGTCGCTGCTGCTCGGGGCACGCAGGGTGGCAGCCTCGGCCTGCGGCAACTTG
>JAYUPZ010000417.1:0-3451 GCA_043759805.1 Myxococcales bacterium
AGCGAGGACGATGGGTCGGGACTCGGGGAGCGTTCGGCGCAGATGCTCCGACTTGGGAACATGATGCTTTTGGCGGGTCGTGCCCGCGCCGCCGCGATCGAATACGAAAAAGGCAAGCTCGCCGCTCGACCGGGCGACTGGTTGTTTCCGGTCAAGCTGGGCAGGACCTACCTGGCCCTCGGCGATGCCGCCCGCGCCCTGTCTTCCGTAACACGATTCGTCGAGATTTATCCCGAGCTTCCCTGGCCTCACCTCATCTCGGGAAAAGCGTACCTCTTGCAGAACGATGCACCCGCCGCTGCAGCCGCGCTCAACCAAGCCATCGCAAACAACCCGTTTGATCCCGAAGCTCAATGCGCACTTTCAGACGCCTATGCGCGCAGCAACAACCGAAGTGCCGAGGACAATGTGAGGTGGGAACGCGCACGGCGCGCCTGTCTCGCGCTCAGTCAGCAATAGCACCTTTGACACAGAGAAGGCCTTTGCCGCAGCGTCGGTGGCGTGGCATTCTCTCCGGGTGTCAGAGTCCAGCCAGGCCAACATCGGATCGGCCTCCGTTTCAATCGTCCCCGCAAGTGCAAACCCCTCGGCGGGTGCGCAACGCGTTGCGTCCGCCGGCGCGTCTGTCACACAGGACGACGCCGAGGCGGCCCGAACCCTCGCTGCGACCCGACAAGCCTTGATGGCCGAAATCGGCAAGCGAATTGTCGGCCAACACGATGTCATCGACCACCTCCTCATCGCGCTCTTCTCGCGCGGACACTGTTTGTTTGTCGGCGTACCGGGTCTCGCCAAGACCATGTTGATTCAGACGCTCGCGGACATTCTCGATCTGTCCTTCGGACGAATCCAATTCACACCGGATCTCATGCCGTCCGATATCACGGGTTCGGACGTCCTTGAAGAAGACCGGACCACCGGCAAGCGGGTCTTCCGCTTCGTCAAGGGACCCGTCTTCGCGAACGTGATACTTGCCGACGAGATCAACCGCACGCCACCCAAAACGCAGGCGGCTCTTTTGCAAGCGATGCAGGAACGACGCGTATCGGCTGGTGGCACGACCTACCCGTTGCCCAATCCCTTCCTCGTATTCGCAACACAAAATCCCATTGAGCAAGAAGGTACCTACCCGCTTCCCGAGGCGCAGCTCGATCGATTCATGTTTCAAATAGACGTTGGATATCCAACGGCTGAAGAAGAGATTCAGATCGTCGGTCAAACCACCTCGCCGGTCAACACGACGCTGTCGCGGCTCCTCGCACCGGAACGGATCATTGCATTGCAAGATCTGGTGTTGCGTGTTCCCGTCGCGGATCACGTGGTTCGACATGCAGTTGCCCTCGTGCGTGCCACTCGACCGGGCGAGCCCACCGCACCGGATTTTGTGAAACAGTATTTGGCGTGGGGTGCTGGCCCGCGTGCATCGCAAAACCTCGTGATGGCGGCCAAGGCGCGCGCCGTTTTAATGGGTCGTTTTGCGGCGTCGATCGATGACATTCGTGCCCTCGCCATGCCGGTTCTGGTTCATCGCATGGTGCCGAATTTTCATGCCCAGGCCGACGGGCTCAATGCCCGCATCCTGTGTGAACGCCTCTTACAATCCGTCACGGCCGATTAGCAACCATGCCGATGCCTGGCGCATCCCCCGGTTCCGCAAATCAGCCCGTTTCACCGGCCGAACTTGCCCGTCTTGCAACCATGGCAGTGCGTGCCCGCATCATCATTGAAGGCGCCTATGCAGGCCTGCACCACAATCCCCGCCTCGGGACGGCCATCGAGTTTTCTGAACACAAGGAATACGCACCCGGCGACGACGTCCGCCGCATTGACTGGAAAGCGGTGGGTCGCCAGGATCGGTATTACATCAAGCGCTACGAGGACGAGTCCGAGATGCGTACGTTCTTGTTGCTCGATGCCTCCGCGTCGATGGGATACAAGAACCGTGGCGTATCCAAACTGACCTACGCAACGTATCTGGCAGCGGCCCTCGCCTATCTGTTTGGCAAACAGGGCGATCCCGCGGGGCTCTGCCTGCACGACACGGCGATGCGAAATTACCTGCCACCCAGCGGCCGCGCTGGACAGGTCCGTGACATGTTGCAACTCCTCGAAACGGTCCAGCCGTCCGGCAACACCGACATGGGACGAGCCCTCGAGCGCATCGGGGATCTGGCCGAACGCAAAAGCCTCATTCTGGTATTTTCCGATCTTTTGGATCTGGAACCGCCGGTGCAGGGAAACGCCAACCGAAATACGATTGCCACCGGCCCCGCCGCCGAGCATCTGACGCAACTGCGCCAACGCGGTCACGATGTCGTCTTGTTTCATCTCCTCGATCCCGACGAGGTCGCCTTGCCCTTCGACGATCTCACTGAATTTCTGGCGGTCGAACCCGGCGACACGCGAAGCTTGCTGTGCGAGCCCGACGATCTGCGCGAATCATTCGCACAAGCCTCACTCGATTTTCGGGATCGCTGGCGCCGGGCATGCGTTCAGGCGCGCATCGAATATCGCTTCGCGAGCACCCTTGAACCGCCCGGCAATCTTTTGAGGGCGTTCATCGGTCGGCGACAGCGACGCAGTGGTCAGGGCGAGACTTGAACATGGGCTTACTCGCACCATCGCTTCTCCTCGGACTCATCGCGGCAGCAGTCCCCTTCTTGGTTCACCGCATTGGAAAACGCTCGCCGCGTCCCGTGCTATTCGCGGCGATGCAGCTTTTGTCCGAGGCTGAGCGTCGCGTACGAGCGCGAACCCGCATTCGTGAAATTGCCTTGTTGTTGCTTCGCACCGCCGCAGCGGCCGCGCTTCCCTTTATTTTTTCGCGGCCCTTCATCGAGCGAGAGACTCTTGCCCCTCAGGTCAGCCTCGCCCCACAAAGTGCGGTCATCCTGCTCGACGATTCCGCGAGTATGCGACGCAAAATCGGCCGGCTCACGTCGTGGGAACGGGCGATCGAACGCGCCCAGGAAATCGTACGACAGCTGTCACCCGAGTCCGCGGTGGCACTGGTCCTTGCGACGGTGGAAACCCCGACGCCTGCAGGCGATCTGACGCTGGAACACACGCGAATCGAGGCCGCACTTGCCACGGTCGCGGTTTCCGCGCGCCCCGTGGATTTCTCACGAGCCATTGCGCGAGCCCAGGCGTTGCTTGCGAACGCGTCTCACCGTGAGCGCCGCATTTATCTCATCACCGACAATCAAGCCTCCGGGTGGGAAAACGTTGATCCCAAGCCTGTGGAAGGATCGCCGACTGTTACGGTTCTCGACGTGGGAAAGACAAACGCGGTCGACAACCGCGCAATTGTCAGTCTCGAAACGATCGCAGAGCCGGACATGGGGCCGGGAGGAATTTCAGTCACGGCCGAGGTTGCAACCTGGGGTGAATCCACCGTTGGCAAACTGCCGCTCACCCTGTTCGTGGATGGCCGCGCCGTCACGCAGGGTGT
>JAYUPZ010000418.1:0-15654 GCA_043759805.1 Myxococcales bacterium
GGCGCCCTAGCGGGCCTTTACTTCAGCCATGCGGTTTTGGGCGTCACCATGACCCTCATCGGTGTTGCGGTTTCGACCTTGTTTCGTCGCACGTGGACCGCTGCTTTTGTTGCCATCGGTACCACGGCCGCCCTGACCATCCTGACGCTTGCCCTTGGCGCCCTCTCCCTCGATTCCAACAGCTGGGAAGAAAAGGGCGTGCCCTTTATTCTCTACTTCAATCCCGGCTTTTTCTTGCCGCTCTTTTTTGACGGAGATGGTTCGTGGATCAAGCCCGGCGCGTGGTTCTTGCACTACGCCGCCATGGGCAGCATCGCGCTTGCAAGCCTGGTGTACGCACTACGTCGCCTGTCCCGTGCGCGCGATTGACGGCGATCAGCGCTTGCGGCGTTTGCCGGTTTTCGACAGGCGCGGATTTTCTAGCAAGTAAAGGCCGCTTTTGCCCGGCAGGACCAGATCAAGATCACCATCCTGGTCCATGTCCCGGGCCTCAATGGTGAGGCCTGTACCAACCGTACCACGAGGGAAGTCTTTCAACGCAGAGCGATCTTTGGCTTCCCGGGGCGGATTTTTGGCCGGCGCACCTTGCGAGAGGATCTGCCGCACCCATTTGTTTGCCGGGCGAAGGAAGCGGTACATGGCCACGGTTGGCGCATCGGTAGCGCCCGGTTCAACCTCGTGGCCATAGACCCGCGTTCCGGTGACGAGACCCGGATTGCCGTTGCCATCCAGATCGATCCAGCGGGTTGTGTGGGCCTGATGGATCTCGTTGTCGATCACAAGTTGGGTCCAGCTTCGCTTTCCATCGGCCGAGCGCGACTGCTTGTACCAGTGCAACCCAATGCCATGCGCGGTGCCCGAGATGAGGTCGGTTAGACCATCGCCGTCCACATCGCGTCCAATAATCAGGATGGATGCGCCCTTTAGATTGAACTCCTCATGAAACGGCCAGGCTTCGTCGCTATCCTGCGAGGGTTGTTCGTACCAACCATTGGGGCCGACGAGATCGAGCCGTCCATCGCTGTTGATGTCGCCATAACCGACGCCGTGTCCTGCTCCTTTTTCGGAAACAAGATGGCGTTTCCAGAGCACCTTGGGCTTCTGAGTGGACAATTCGTACCACACGATCTTGTTGTTTGTGGCAGGCAACAGATCAAGACGCCCGTCGCCGTTGACATCCACAAGGTCGCAGGCTTCGCTCATTCCGGGGTAGTCGATGTCGTGGTCGATCCAGTTTTTTCGAGGATCGCCCGGATGTTCGACCCAACCCAGGCGCTTGCTGAAATAGGTGCAAGTTACAAAATCGATGCGGCCGTCGTCGTTGACATCCAGGGGGAGACTTGCGAAGTCCTCGTGGTATTTCGGGTGGACCTGGCCGACCTCGCGAACTTTCCATCGTTTCCAGCTCGGAGCCTGATACCAGGAATCGCCACTCATTACATCCAACTTGCCGTCGCCGTTGATGTCCGCCGCCCCGGCCCCTTCGAAGGGAGCGTGATCGTTGAGTGTGTGTTTTACCCAAGGCAGATCGGGCGTCTCTGCCTGGGCCTTCGGCACTGCAATCATGGCAACGATGCCAATCCCGGTGAAAAGGCGGGCAAAGATGAACTTCAAGGTTTGCATTGAGACGACCCTTGATTGTACATCGGCGCTGACCGCCTGCCCTGTCGGTGTGTCGGTGCTCACACCTACCCGGAGGTCGCTAGAGGCCAAGCGACTTGTCATCGGCTTGCAGGCGCAGATCGAAGTTCAACAAGCCATCCATGATCGACAGCTCGCCGCCCATCAGTCCAATTTGCGACGCCGCCAGTCGCACTGCGTCTTGTGTGGAGACATCGGCGCTTTCAGCCTGCATTTGCAGCAATCGTCCCACATTGAGATGCAACGAACCGATGGCCACACGGTTTCCGAAGACTGCCGGTCTCGGCTTTTGGTTGTAGTACCAACCGAGGCCATTGTTGTCGGTGCAAATCGACACCCCGATGTTGGCGCCGGGCAAGGGTTCTATTCCGACCTGGCCAAAGGGAGCGTCGGGTAAGAGCGTATAAAGCCTGGGCGAGCGATTGCCGAACGCGGCTTTCTCGGGCTCACCATCGGCCATTGGCAAAAGCGCGCGCGTCAAGGCTGGCTCGTGCGCGGCGCCGATCGAGAAGAGGGTGGTGGACAAGAATGCAAGGGTCTCTGACGATGTGTCACGTTTCCATCCCACGGCGAAATTGCGGGCCTGGGTTTGCAGGGCGGCTGCCCCCAACTTTTGGGTCACACTTTGCAACCACGAGCCAAGGAGGTGAGGCCAGTGTCGTACCGCCATCAAGGTGAGCGCCCAGCTGCCGCAGGCATCCGCATCACTGACAGATTCGTCGACTTCGCCCTTCAAAAACGCAGGTCGGGCCAACGACTGAATTGCGCTTGCAGAGGGGGTGTAAAGCGCCACGGCGCCGAGCCCTGCACGCGCGAATTCTCGGGTGTCGACGAGACCATCGTTGCTTCCCGATTCACCGAAAGCCGCACGCCCCTCGGGCGTGAACGCCGCCTGCGCTCGCACCCGCCAGTCGAAGGGTTGCAGACGGGTTACGATCGCGGCTGACTGGAAAAAAGCACCTGTTGCAGGCGTATAACGCTCGCGACAGGCTGAGTCCGGGATGAGCGAAGCAATCAAATCGGCCTGTACCACCACCGAGAGCGAGCCTGCGCTCGCCAGTTGTCTGTGAATGCCCTCGTGGATCGTCTGCGCAAGCATTGGGCGGGGCACCTTGGGTATTGTCGTGAGTGCCTTGAGCGCACGCACAGAAGCCTTGGCGCTGGCTTTTCCTGCGACAGGCGTGACGACCGCGACGGCAAACTCGATGACGGCGTGCTCGTTTTTGACAATACGTACCACGACGGCCTGGCCGCCTTTCGACAACGCGCCGATGCGGATCGCTTGCTTTGCACCTGCGGTACGGAACGGTTTCCACCAGCGTGCGCCCGGTTGCGCTTGGCCATTTCGATCGATGAGTGCGACCTCGTAACCCATGCGCTTGAACGCGTCTCGGGCAAAGGCGATGAACTTTGCCTCGTCGTTTATTCGTACTACGATGCGGTGGGTGGCCAGGGGTCCTTCCCTGGTTTTCCAAAAAGGCGGAAGAAGGTGGTGAAGGCTCAAGAGCACCGGCGTGTCGGTGACGATGCCATGCGTGCCGAGTTCAGTCGGGCCGACGATCTGCACCCCAAGGGGCTCGCGCAACGCGGTCAACTGTTGGCCAAGGTTTGGATAAAGTCCGGTCAATAAATCGAGAAACGCAAAGCCATCCTCGATTTCCGGAAGTCGAAGCGACACCAATAGCGGCGCGTCCGTGGGCAGCTCGGTCGCGCCTTCAAATCCCGAGGGCAGCGCGGGCGACACGGATACGGGTGCAATCGCCAGCGCCTGTCCCAGCGGGACTACAGCAAGAAAATGTGAGAGGAGGACCAGAGACATGGTTAGGTCGGCGCAGGCGGCTCAGCCTCGGATGATATCGTAATTGCCCGATTTCATACAGACTTTGGCCGACACTCGGAGGACGCACAGCGTCTTTCAGGGGGTCAACGTCTTGACCGGAACGGCTGTGCAGGTTTCTGCGAGCAGCACGCGAACGGGTGACGCGCTTGATTCTGAGGCGCCCTGACCGAGTTGTCCTTCAAGCCCTCGACCCCAGCACCAGACCGACCGATCCGCCAGCACGGCGCAGGTGTGGGCGTGTCCCGCGGCAAGGCGTATTGCCTTTTCGGGCAAGCGCACCACCTGGACGTTGCTCTCGGGCGGGCTGATAAAGGAACCATTGCCGAGCTGTCCCAAACTGTTGTCGCCGAAGCAGGCCACCCTACCGTCCGTTTTCAAGACACAGGTGTGTTGCTCGCCCGGGGCCACAGCGCTGTTGTCGAGGCCGAGGGCTCCGATGGTTTCAATGGCCAGAGTCGGCAGACATGAAACGGTCTTGTCGGTGTGAACGACGCAGGTGCGATTCGGCCCAGCCACGATGCGTGACACGCCCGCTCCAATTGAATCAACCAAAGTTGGGACCGGGGGAAATCCCGTGTTGGGCGGCGCGAGGATATCAAGATCACTTCCCCAGCAAAGGACTGAGCCCGCCCGGGTGAGCGCACAGGTGTGAAACAGCCCGACGGCAAGCGTGCGGACGGAATGCATTTTGGATATCTCTGAAAGCAATACCGGCTGAGCCTGAGCCTTGCCCGTCCCATCGCCCACGGACGAGGCCTGCCCGGCACAATAAACCCCTCCCGATACCGTGAGCGCGCACAGGTGAGCACCCCCGGCGCCCATGTCGGCGGTGTTGCCCGGCAGCGCGACCAGGGTGGGGGGCTGCACGACCGGCGCCACGTCTTTCGAGTCGGGGGTAAGTCCCCAGCAATAAAGCGAACCATCGATCAGCCGAGCGCAGGTGCGCGCACGGCCCGCGCTAATTTGGCTGGCCGGGCGTGGCAGCGAAACCTGGACCGGGGTGCCTGAAGTTTTTGCCACGCCGGAAAGTTCACCGCGTTCGTTGGAACCCCAGCAAAAAACCGAGCCGGCCGTACTGAGCGAGCAGCTGTGGTGCAGCGCCGCTGCGACTTCCTTGACGGTGCAGCGATTCGATTCGACGAGCGCATCGAAGGAAAGGCCGGCGTCCAATGGCAATTCCGGCGCCGTGGTTTCGCTTTCCTCGCACGCCATGGGGGCGACTACCAATGCGGCAAGGGCGGCCAAACGCAGTCGCATGGCGGTGATTCTATCAGTTGGTTGTGTCGTGACTTGGCGCGGTCGCATTTTTCTAATAGACGTATCCAGTGCGCGGACCTCTTCTTTCGGGAGCAATTGGTAGCCCTGTGGTGTTGCAGCAGGTGGTGACCCTGCTTGGCAAACGGTCGCCCATTGTGGTGCTGTCGACAGTCTGGTTGGCCGAAGTTTTGGCCGAAGCACTTCCCGTCACCCTGTTGGTCGAACCGGATGGTTTGCGTTCGGCCGTGCGCGCGGTGAAGCGTGCTGAAAAAGCAGGCCATCGCCTGGTTGCTGCGATGGCAGGCGAAGAGTTGCCCCTTCTACCGGCATCGGTTGATGCGGTCGTGGTGGATACCTTGACCGACATGGAAGACGACGATGCACGCAGCTTCCTGGGGGGAATCGTTGCCGCCTTGCGACCGGGGGGCATTTTGGTTTCGGTGGACGCGACGCGAGAGCGGGCGGTTGAGGCAAAGTTGTCTCGACGATTTGTGGCAGCTTGTTTACAGGATGTTGGTCAGGAGCGGCCGCGGGACGGCGTAGTGGTGACGGTGGGCGCGGCGCCGCCCCACGCCGTGCTTGCGGCGTGGAACCGACCGTGATTCCGGTCGCGCCATCCCTCCGTCGTGGTCGTCTCGTTTTGGCGATCCTGGTGTCGATTGGTTTGCACGGCGTGGTCGCATTTTCTGGTCTCGCCATGGGTGTTTTGCGCGGCATGGCCGACAAGCCATCCATTCAAATCGAATTTTCGCCGATCGACAGCAAGCCGCCCGAGGCGTTGCCACTCGGTCCGCCGCCCAAACCCGCAGCGCCCAGGGAGGAACCCGGGGTCCCTGTGCCGAGGCCCCGTCGGCCCATCGCAAAGGCGGGTGCCTCGCCCGATGCCGGTGTTCCGCCCGTGGATGCAGCTGCCGAGGTGGCCGATGCCGGTGCCGGCGTTGTCGATGCAGGTCGACCACCTGGCGATGCCGGATCTTCGGTGTCTTTGCGCGAGGCAGGTCCGGAGGGATCACGCCTTGTCGCACTTTTGCGTCTGGATCGGTTGCGAGGCCCGGCCGCCGCGCCACTGATTCCGCTGGTCGATCGGTTGTTGCAGATGCTGCCTGACCGGAGGCGGTTGTTGCAAGGCGCGCAAATCGATTTGTATCACGATTTCGATAGCCTCCTCATTGCGACGCCCAATCCGATGGATGATGCGGTGACATTCCTGGCCGTGCGACACCATCTTGCAGAAGCCCGATTGAAAGAGGGCCTCGCGCTTGCGAGTGCCAGCTCGCGCCCCATCGTATGGCGTTCGGTCCGGGATCGGCCCGTTGGCCTTCGCGAAGATCCCTCGGGCAAGCACCGCGACAACCGCATCTTCGTGTTGCCCACGGTGAACCTTGCCGTTATTGCAGCGCCTGCCTACGCCGATCTCTTGCTTCCCAACGGCAAGACCGATGCGGGTGGGACGGACTGGCAGGCGCTCACCGCTCAACTCGACGCACAGATGGATGCGGTCCCGGCCGATGCGATTTTTGTATTGACCACCTCGAACCTGTTTCCTGAAAGTGCCCGCCAGGCCCGGCCTGGTACGGCACCGCTGGCGGCCTTCGGGGGTGCCCTGGTTCAGGCGACAGCGGTCGAGCTTGTGGTACGGATAGACGCTGTGGTTCGTTTTGCCGTCAAGGCCGAGTTTGCATCGCCTGCCTTCGCCGAGGACTTCGCGCGCAAACTCGGTCCCGTGCGCAAGGAATTGATGGGGAATCCATTCGTGATGCTTGGCGGTCTTTCTGGGGTGGCCGGATCCCTGTCGGCGCAGGTGCAAGGATCGACCGCGACTCTGACCCTTCAGGCGACGCGCGCGCAGCTTGAGGCCGTCTTTGGATTGGTCGCGAACCTGACAAGGCGCTGAGCGGAGAATAAGACCAACAATCTCCGCATGGTATGCGGTGAATAAAAATGGGACTGCGGGCATGAATCCGCATTTTACCGCCGGGTGGTGCGCGCCATAGGCATGAATGCCCATGTTCGGATGGGGACAAGCGTGGTTCACTGGATCTCAAGATCACCGAGAATTTCACGAAAGGTAGTTTTATCGTGTCACCCATCCGGACTCAGCTGGCAGTCGTTTTTTATTTGTCCTTGTCTCAGGGTGCCTGCGGCTCTGGAAGCGCGGGCGGTGCCGTAGAAGATGGCGAGGGAGGCAGAGGCGAACCAGAAGCGGGCGCCGGGGGCGATGGATCCGGTGAAGGCGGAATCATTGGCACCACACCAGGCGAGGGGGGTGCGTCTGCAGGTGGTCGCACCGGCAATGGGGGCGGTGGTGGTACGGGCGGACAAAGTACAGGTGGAGCCGGCAATGGTTCGGCAGGCGGAACCGGTGGCACCTCAGCCATGGGTGGAACCGGTGGTACGGATGCGCCGGCAGGAAGCGTTCCCATGTTCGTGGCAATCGGCCGCGGCGGTCGAAGGATCATGTCTTGTGATCGAGGCCGAACGTGGATCGCGAATCAGTTTGTATCCACGGTCGATGGCGAGCATTCAACGTTCACCCCGAAGGGTTTGGCCTACGGCAATGGCACCTTCGTATTTCTCTCCGGATGGGGAAATCCCAGCACAACCTGGGTGACGCGCAACGGAATCGATTGGGTCGAACAGAAGCACGAAACGGGATTCTCGGGTCTCGGTTACGACAACGGCCAGTTCGTCCTGATTGGTGGCAACTACCACGAAGGCTCAAAAGATAACGGGAACACCTGGACGCGTCTGAGTCCCGCCAAGGCCAACCTAGGCCGCGAAGGTGCTGCGTTTGCCGGGATCTGGGCCGCAGGCTCGGATGGGCAGGCGCAGGTTCTTAGAAAAGGTACGACAGCCTGGGCACCCATTCCCGGATGCGTCGGACAACGACACGGCGGGATCGGTGCCGATGGCGGGTTCGCTGCGAACGCCGAAACAATGATCTCCGTGGGCAACGGGGGCGAGGTGTGCGGGTTGAACATCGCCACGGGCACGCCTATCGCCGCAAGCAAGTTCAATGTCACGGTGTCAGGGAAGCCCAACTTCGCTGCCGGATCGTTCATGGTGGCCACAGGTGGTACGATTCGCTTCAGTAAAGACGGGACGACCTGGACGTCGAAGACCCTGCCCCAGACAATTCGCATCGACTTGATTGACTGCGACCCATCAGGGACATGCGTTGGCATCAGTCTTGACGGAAAGTCGTTCTACTACAGTGACGATGCAACCAACTGGATGAAGGCGAGCGCACCGCAAGGAAACGGCATGGTTGCCGTGAAGGCCGGAGCAGGCGTGCCGTCGAAAGATTGCAAGCTGCCCTAGGGCAAAGCGGCGGTCGCCCGTCAACCGTCAACCCTTGTCGGGCCTCTTGTTGTCAGCGGTGCGCACGTCTTCCATGGTGGTGCGCAGGTTGCCGCCGGAATCGTTGAGTTTGATGCCTTCGGGGCGATTCCAGGGGATCTCTTCAAGCGGTTGATCCACCTTTACCTCGTGCAAAAAGCGCGCTGACATGGGCACCGTCAGCATGAACGAGGCGTCCTTGCGGCCGAGCGGCCTTTCGCGTTTGTCGTCGCCCACCCACGTCGTCAACATCCAGCGCGACGTGTAGCCGACAAACCATGCATCCATGGTGGCACTGGATGTGCCGGTCTTGCCCGCAAACGGAATTTGGGTTGAGCGCATGCCGGGCGCATGGCCGTGGGTCACGACCTTGCGCAAGAGCTTCGAGGTTAGGTGCGCCGTGCGCGGCGGGATCACCGGCTGTGCCTGTTTTTGCGTGGCGAGTTCGACCAGGCGATCAAGCTTTTCCCAAGGATTGCCCATCGGATCGTCTGCTGAGCTCTTGTCCTCGAGCAGCACGCCTTCGCGATTGCGCACCCGTCGTACGGTTATCGGTTGGCTTGGAATGCCATTGCGTGCAAAGGCTGAAAACGCGCGCGTCAACTCGTCGAGCTGGGTGCACGAAGCGCCGAGCGCCAGCGCCTGATCCACGATGATGGGGGTCGTGAAGCCCAGCTTGCGCGCCCACGTTTCAACCTCGCGGGGCCCGGCCAGCTTGAATAGCTGAACCGAAGGAACGTTTTTCGACCAGATGAGTGCGTACTCGAGCGTGACCTGATAATCGACCGTGTCGTTGAGGTTGGTGGGTGTCCAGACTTCGCCCGTAATCGGATCCACCTCCGCGCGTGGGATGTCGTTGAGCAAGGAGGCGAAGCCGAACCCCTGGTCGAGCGCAAGCGAATAGTAGATAGGTTTGTAGGTTGAACCCGGCTGACGACACGCCTGCGTGACACGGTTGAACTGGGAACGTTCGAAGTCGTGGCCGCCTGCCATGCTGACGACATAGCCCGAGCGGTGATCATAGGCGAGTAGCGCGGATTGAACCCGTGGTTGCTGTTCGAGCGCGAGCCGTACAGCTCCCGGTCGGGCTGCGTGGTTTTTGAAGGGAATTTCGTAGCGGACCTCAGACTTCTCGTCGTATTGCCAGTCGCCAAAGCGCTTGAGATTCGTGCGATGCGCGTTGCGCACCCAAACCACGTCGCCCTTGTGTAGCGGGATGCCGCCCGGTGCAAGGGGAACGCCGTTGTCAAAGCGCGAGACACTGAAAGGAGAGGCCCAGTCAAAGCCAGCGCGAGGTAGATCGTAGATCTCGGAGCCGACGCGCACTCGCGCGTTGGTGGTGTTTCCAGATTCCACAAGACCAAGCATCACCCTGTCCTCGGGTGGCGGTGCGCTACCGTATTGCGCTTTCATACGCTCGACGAAAATTGCACTGTCTTCGGCGTTAAGGCGGGCTAGCGGTCCGCGAAACCCCTGACGTTTATCAAGCTTGCGCAGCGAAAAATCGACGTTCTCCTGCGCGACCTTGTCAATCCACGGCAGCAAGGTGGTTTCAACCTGTAGACCGCCTTTCCATAGCGTGTCTTCGCCGTAGCGTGCCGCGATGTCGCGTCGCACGTGCTCGGCGAAATACGGCGAAATCTCGAGGAAAGGATCGGGGGGAGCGTTTACAACCACGGGTTGTGTGCGTAGGCGTGTGGCATCGTCGCCTTCAAGAAAACCGGCGGCAACCATTGCTAAAAGCACGTGATCCCGTCGGGCCCGCGTACGTTCCGGATGGTGGATGGGAGAGAAACGGCTGGGAGCACCGGCAAGGCCAGCTATCAATGCCATTTCGTCGACACTCAGCTCATCAAGGCGCTTGTCGAAGAAACGCCGCGCTGCCGCGGCCACGCCGTAAGAACCATGACCAAGGAATATTTGGTTCAAGTAAAGCGCAAGAATCTCATTTTTTTCGTAACGCGATTCGATGCGACGGGCGAGGATCGCTTCTCGGGCTTTGCGTGAGAGGGTTCGTTCAGACGAAAGAAAACTCTTGGCGACCTGTTGCGTGATGGTTGATCCGCCCTGCGACACGCGATCCGCACGCAGGTTGGCAAGCGCAGCACGGGCGATGCCGCGCATGTCGAGGCCATCGTGCTCAAAAAACCGGCGATCTTCCACCGCCAGAAAGGCCTGGATGAGGGGCTTCGGAATTTCCTCGAACGGAACAAACTCGCGGTGTTCCTTCGCCCACTCGGCGAGCATCGTGCCATCCCAGCCGCGGACAGTGGTTGTCAGCGCCGTGAGGCGAGCAAACGCGTCGACGGCGGGCAATGGGGGCAGGGAAGCCGCAAAAACGACGTAGGTCACTATCCCTGCAAAAAAAAGACCGCCGAAGACGCAGCAGAGCGCGAATGCATAAAACCGAAAGAGCCAACCCCAAACACCCGCACGCACGGGGTTTTGTATCTCGACGCGGTCGAAGCTTTGTTGCCGGGACGGCGGGCGCAGATTCACGGACACAGCCTATCATCTGTCTGTCGAGCGCGCCTGCCGTGATAGCTTTCCGCGCATGCAATCAGGTGCCCCCTCGCTCATCGAAGGCCCGTATTTTCAGGACATTCTGGCGCAGCCCGATGCGTTGCGCACCACCGTGCAGGGCTTGGTCGACAAGTCCGAGCTTCGGTCGATCGGTGCCGCGCTGCGTGCGAACGGAGAGAATCGCCTGGTGTTGACGGGCATGGGCGCGTCGTTGCATGCGCTCGTGCCGCCATCGTTCGGAACGAGGGACAGCGAAACTTCGGGTGCGGCTGGAGCATCATCACTTACCTCACGCAGAACACCCCTCAGGCTGCGCGATCCTGAAAAGTACCACGCCGCGCGCGGCCCATCGGGATCGGTTGCGACCTCACTGTCAGGCGCATTGACCGATGCGTCCGTGCCCGATCCACGCAGCGCATCCCATTGGAGGCATCCGGACAGTGCAACGCTCGTCCATGTGAGCCATAGAAACCTCACCAGAGCCAACCCTCGGCAACAAAGGCGGCACCGCCCTGCAACAACATCGGACGCAGCAGAAACGCCCGTTTGGGCTCCGTTTCCACCTCGGATGTGGCGCCGAACAACCACCAGGAACCTGCGCCGATAAGGGCCGCCAATCCCACGCCGGACAGCACATAACTGGACTGTGTTACGTTTTCCCAGTGGTCGATGGCCCCTTGCGCATCCGCATCGTCGGGGCAGGGGCAGCGGGCCGAAAGACCCGAATAGCGATCGCGCGCAGCGAGGTACAGGCCCCCGCCTATCGCAGCCGATGCCAAACCCGCACCCGCGATCCAGAGTGCCGCTGTCGGTCGTTGGGCTTTGGCCGGTGTTTGGCGCAACGGCGCCGCGGGTATGTCCGTTGGGGTTGGCGTGACCGGTTGGTTCGCAATTGTCCGTTCAGCCGTCACACACGCACGCATCTCGGCGACGTGCCGGATCACTTCGGGTTTCTCGCTGGCGTTGGGTTGGGCCGCCAGAAACAATTCATAGTGTCGAAGCGCCTCGCCACAATCCCGTGGCGTTCGCAATCGGTAGGCCTGCGCAATGTTGAGCAGCAAGGGACCCCGGGGATCGAGATCGTAGGCTGCCTGGAACTCGCGGGCAGCCTCGTCGTAACGACCCTCGTGGTAGGCCGTTGCACCCAGCTGGTAGTGGGCACGTGCCTCATCGGGCGCCTCGGCAGCTGACACAGGTGTGCTCGTGAGCGTGATGAGAGCGCAAAGCATCGCGATAACGTTGAGGTCAGGGCGCGCCATAGGGATCTTTTAACCCATCACCGAGCTGCCTGGGAACTTCGGGTCTTGGCGGCATTTTGAGTGGCCTCGAATGTTTGCGGGGTGTCGACTTGTATTGATTCGTCGATTTGGGCGGCTTGATCTCAATCGCCGCATCCGTGGGTTGTCGTGTTTCTTCTATGACGGGCGCGAGCACAGGTTGCGTTTTCATGGATGGTTTTGGTGTTGATGTCGACATCGACAAGCCAACGAAAAGCGCGAGGACGCCTGCGAGCGCAGACACCGCGAAGAGCCGTCTCGGCCAGGTTGAGCGGAACGCGTGATGCAGCGCTGCCAGCAACCCGGTCATCGACGGATATCGGGCCGCCGGATCAATCGACAGTCCACGCATCAAGACCGAGAGCACAGATCGCGGAACCTTGTTGTTCTTCGGGGGCCTTATCTCGCCAATGGTCACGGCTCTTGCCAGCGATGCCAGGGTGGTGTGGGTTTGTCCTGCGATAGAAAACGGCAAACGGTCGTAGAGCGCCAGGAATAGCGAAGCACAAAAATTGAACTGATCGGTGGCGGCGTCGGTGCGGGCACCTTGAAACTGTTCTGGCGCCATGTACGCCGGCGTTCCGGCGAGTACACCGGCGCGGGTCATGGTCAAAAGCATTGATCGCAAAGGCTCCGGATCGCGCTCGTCGGGTTCTTCGAGAGACACGCGATCGTCATGGCTCAGTTCGGCGACTCGCGCCAGGCCGAAGTCCGTGACACGGGGCCGATCGTCGCGGCCAAGTAATACGTTTTCCGGTTTAAAATCCCGGTGAATGAGACCCGCCACGTGGGCGGCTTCAAGACCACGACCCGCTTCGAGAAACAGCGTTCCGATGGCCTGCGGCGAGGGTTTTTCGTCGCGCAGCCACGTCGAAAGCGTTCGCCCTTCCACAAGTTCCATGGCGATGAACACGCCGCCATCAAATTCACCCGCATCAAAAACAGTGACAACGTTGGGATGAGAAAGCCGCGCCATTGCCCGGGCTTCACGCAAAAGGCGTGCAGCACTGTTGCCATCGCTTTGCCCTGTGTGCGCATCGGGTCGGACCAGCTTGAGTGCGACCCTTCGACTCAGCTGCGGATCGAAGGCATCGTAAACAAAACCCGCGCCGCCAAAGCCGAGCAAGGATCGCAATTCATAGCGACCTACCTGTGTTCCGGACGGCAGCACGGCGTCTCGCGATTGCTCTGCCGCTTCCGCTTGCCCTTCTGGGCTTTTGCTGGTCTCGGAAACCAACACCCTGCACGTACCACAGGTTCCCACATGTGCCAGACACTGCGCGTGTTGTTCCGCTGTCAGCGTGCCCGCAACCCATGCCAGAATCTCTTGGTCGTCGAGGCATCCCCGCATCTGGCAAGTGGAAGCAGTGTACCATGATGCCGCAAGGTCCATAAACCATGGCATCTCTGTCGCCCGACTTCGTCGCATTTATCGCTGCCATCCCTGGTGAACCGATCGGCACCTCGGATCTCGCCGAGCTTCAATCCGTATTCGAGGCAATCGTGCAAACTGCGAAGGCAAGCTGGCCCACATTCACTGTGGACGGTGTTGTCTTCGCACAGATGCTCGCAATCCGTCTGAATGACCCGCGGTCTCCCGTGCCGGCGCTTCAACAGATGTTTACCGACGAGCTCTACCTCGTTGCTGCCTGCGAGCGCGGCGATCGCGTGGCGCTCGGTCTTCTCGAAGAAAAATACCTCGGCCCGATCGAAAATCAGCTGCGTTCGTCGGCTTCGCTTGGGCCACACATGGACGAGGCGCGACAGGCACTTCGGGTGCGTTTATTGGTCTCGGATGGACAGCGACCGCCTCGCATCTCGGGCTATCGCGGCGAAGGTCCACTCATCGCCTGGTTGCGACTCTCCATGACGCGGCTTGCACTCAACGTGCTGAGTGAAAGCAAACGCCAGGTCTCTCTGCAAGGCGACAATATCGCGAGAACAGCGGGGGTTGCCGCCGATCCGGAAATTGCGATCCTGGTGGCCCGCCATCGCGACGATCTCGCAGCGGCGATTTCGCAAGCGTTTTCCGAACTGGAACTCGATCTGCGCACGATGATGCGCATGCATTTTCTCGACGGGGTCGGGGTGTCCGACATCGGGAACCTGTTCAAGGTGTCAGGTCGAACCATTCAGCGTCGGATACAGGACGCGCGACACATCGTCATTCGCAGGACACGCGCCCTGTTGTTCGATCGCTGCGGAATGGCAACGGGCGATCTCGAAACACTCATGCGCCATTTGCAAAGCGACCTGCACATCTCGTTGCGCAGGGTGCTTTCCGAGAAAGTCGACGGCTAGGGTTCGTCGTGCTACGGTTTCTTACCGGGCACCCCGGGCAAAGACAGCGATGAATCTTGTTTGCCGTCGTCCAGTGCGCCCAGTTTTCGGTTGAGGTCGAAGTCGCTGTCCACCACAATGGCTTCCAAAACCTGGATTCGCCCCTTCAATGCGGCGAGCTCTTTGCGCATCTCGGCATCGTCGGTGTGTTGTTGCTTCAATTGTCGCTCCTTCAGATCGAAGTAGCGCTTGAAGAGGTACGCAGGTACCCCGAAAAATGCGACGATGGCCAGGATCGGAACAAGCACCCACATTGGTTCAAACCTCGATGAGCAAGCGTTCCGGATCCTCGATGCATTCCTTGATGCGAACAAGAAACTGCACGGCCTCGCGTCCGTCGATGATGCGGTGATCGTACGACAGCGCGACATACATCATCGAGCGTATGACAATGGCGTCTTCCTCGACCATCGCGCGTTTGGTGATGCTGTGCAGTCCAAGAATGCCGCTTTGAGGTGGGTTCAAAATCGGCGTCGACATCATCGAGCCGTAGATTCCGCCGTTGGAGATGGTGAAGGTGCCGCCCTGTAGCTCTTCGATCGTGAGGCGGTTTTCCTTTGCCTTGGTTGCCAGTGCGGCTATCGCCTTTTCAATTTCGGCCAGCGACAATCGCTCGCAATCGCGAACAACCGGGACCACGAGGCCCTTGCCGCCACCGACGGCCACGCCGATATCGTAGTATTCCTTGTAGACAATGTCGTCGCCCGACACCTCGGCGTTCACGGCCGGAAATGCCTTGAGCGCCTCGACGGCTGCCTTGACGAAGAACGACATGAACCCGAGCTTTATGCCGTGGCGTTCGGTGAATACCTTCTGGTACTTCGATCGCAGGTTCATCACGCCTTCCATGTTGACCTCGTTGAAGGTGGTCAAAATGGCCGCAGTTTGTTGGGCCTCGATGAGTCTCCGTGCGACGGTTCGTCGCAGTGGCGTCATACGTACCACGCGTTG
Organism: Myxococcales bacterium; assembly: GCA_043759805.1. Lineage (GTDB taxonomy): Bacteria > Myxococcota_A > Polyangia > Fen-1088 > Fen-1088 > JAWXBF01. The sequence continues at coordinate 15,169 of JAYUPZ010000418.1, forward strand.
CTGACCGCTGCGATCGCGGGGGCCACCCAGGCCCTGCCGGCGGGCGGGGGACTCGGGCTCGGGTGCAACGGGTGCAACGGATCGTGCCACCGGGGCGGGTGCGGGAACGGCGGCGCGCAACACATCCTGGCGTTCGATGCGACCCGCTGGTCCCGATGCGCTGATGGCTTGCACGTCCACGCCCGATTCTGCAATCAGCCGCCGTGTGGACGGAGAAGCCTTCATGGGTTCAGTGGGCGCCTTCGAATCGTCCTGCACTGCGGGTGCGCGCGGCGGTTTGGGCTCCTCGCGGAGCGTGATTCCAGGCGCGGCGGCAGGTGCAACCGCAATGGGGGCAACCGCTACGGGCGCCGTGGCGGGGCGTGCTGCTCCCGGCGCAGCGACAGCGCCCGCTTCGATCTCGGCCACGATGGAACCCACGGCAACCGTATCACCCGGTTTCGCGATGATGCGACGGAGGACACCCGATACGGGAGCCGGAATTTC
>JAYUPZ010000419.1:0-7222 GCA_043759805.1 Myxococcales bacterium
TCAACTGTGATCTTCCTGAAGTCGCCCAGCTTTTAAACGAACCTGTTCGTTTTTTTAAATCACGCGAGGCGGGAACGCTCGTGCTCGACGAGATTCACCAACTTGCCGATCCATCGCGTGTCCTGAAGATTGCCGCCGACGAGTTTCCCAATCTCCGCGTTGTCGCAACGGGGTCTTCGACACTCGCGGCGACGGAGAAGTTTAGCGATAGCCTCACGGGGCGCAAACGGACGGTGCATTTGGTACCCATCCTGGCGGCCGAGCTTTCAGCCTTTGGAATAACCGACCTTGACCGTCGCATGCTGCACGGTGGATTGCCGCAAGCCTTGCTCGCATCGACGCACGATCGGACTCTGTTTTCGGAATGGCTTGATTCGTACTTCGCACGCGACGTCCGTGAACTTTTCCGAGTTGAAAAGCGATCGGGCTTTCTGGCTTTGCTCGAATCCTTGTTGCGGCAAAGTGGCGGCATGTTGGAAATCCAGTCGATGTCCCGCGTCAGTGGTCTATCGAGACCAACCGTCATGACTTACCTCGACGTCATGGAGACCACACACGTTCTGACCCGGATACGTCCGTATTCCGGTGGGTTGAATGATCGCGACATTGTGCAAACACCCAAGGCGTTCGCATTTGATACGGGTTTCGTTTGCCATGCTCGCGGCATCCAGTCGCTACGACACGAAGATCGCGGATTGCTTCTCGAACATCTTGTTCTCGAGACGCTGCAATCAATTGAATCGCTACCTCGCATCCACTACTGGCGCGACAAATCAAAACGTGAAGTCGACTTTGTCTTGCCTTTCGATCGTGATCGCATTGATGCCATCGAGGTCAAATGGAACGTCAACGCCTTTGAGGTACGAAACCTCGGGGCCTTTCGGAAAAAATATGGCCACGGACGCAACTGGCTTGTCACCGGTCAAACCATCCCGCCGTTTTCACGTCAAATCGGCGGTTTCGAGGTGATCTGCGTGGGGATCGAGACCTTCAGGGATGCGTTATCGCAAAGCCTTCGAGAACCCTCACCCAAAAATCTTTCGACAATCTAAGCGACCTCAGAACAATAGTGGAATGCGACCTTTCCGCGCCCTGACCTTCACCACCTGCCTTTTGACCAGCCTTTCACTTTCCACGGAAAATGTCGCATGGGGTCAGATCAAGACGGCGGTCGACCTCGTCGAGGCGGTCAACAATGGCCAACCGAACACGACGGTTGTGATCGGCGCCGGAACCTTTGAACTGTCGGCGCCCTTGAAGCCAAAAACGGCGATGAAACTCAGGGGTGCTGGCATCGGCAAGACCATCATTCGCAACACAGCGAGCTGGACACCTGGCAACGCGGGTCTCGAGAACGACGAGGGCGCGCAAAAATCTGCCATCGCTTGCAATTCGTATCTCGTCAATCTAGGCGAAAATACCACCGACGTGAGCCTGTCGGCGATGACCCTCACGGGCCCGCAACTGCACGGCGCCATCTGCGGCATCACGCCACATCGCCTCGAGTTGATGCAACTTGAGATCAAGTTTTTTCTGTGGGCAGGCTTGCGCACGTTCATCATGGATGGAGCCCGCATTCACGACAACCTCTTCGAGGATGCGGGTGGAAAAAGCAACATCACAACGGGCTCGTCCGGTGGCGGCCTGTTTCTGACCTATACGAAGGATGCGAACATCCACGACAACCGCTTCAAGCGCAGCGCTGGGAACGACTACTACGGGATCAAAGGGCGAGAAGCCCGCAACGTTCACATTCATCACAACAGCATCGAAACCGATTTCGCGATCGAGTTTCCCTTCGAGAACGATCACTTCGTCGAGATCGACCACAACTACCTTGGCGGAACCATTTCGATTCCAAAACACGGCGGCGGATCGTTTCCAGCCGGTGGCTACTCATTCCACGTTCACCACAACTATTTCAAAACGTCCTACGCATTCGAGTACCACCGTGGGGGCATCGAGATCGATCACAACCTTTTTGATTTTTCGACAACCGGAGATTATGGAAATCTGATTTCAGGATTCGACCAGTCACCGGTGACCGAGGGTGGCACGTCGATGCACGACAACCTGATTCACAATCCGGGCCGCGGCCTCTACTGGAACGAGGGGATCTACAACAACTTCGCTTTCTTCAATAACCACGTGAAAGCAGAGACGACCGTCACGCCCCGAACCGAGGGTCTCTTTGATTTTCGCCCCGAACGCAACGGGGTCAGTACCGACTGGAAGACCATCGCAATTCGCGACAACATCTTCGAGTGCAAGGGTACCTCACGTCCATTGCTGCGCAACGATCCCAGCCACACTGCCGTCATCGAGAACAACACGTTCATCAACATCAAGGACGCCGCTACATACGCCAACCGTGACACGGGAAAGAAGAAAGGTTCCGAGAGCCTCGCGTATCGACTTGGAGCTGAGGAAGAGTGGACGATCAAAGACTGGACGATTTCAAAAACGCAGGCTGTCACACCCCAGGGTGGCACGGGCGGCAGCGTTGCGCCGGGAACGGGCGGAGCGGTTGGAACCGCCGGAATGCTCGGGACGACCGGCTCGGGAGGCGCCAACGCGGGCGGCAGCACAGCCACGACGGATTCCGCGGGTGGAAGCGAGGGTACGATCGTCGATTCGGCCGGTAGCACAGGCAACCCGAGTTCGAGTGATCACGTCAGCGGCTCTTGCTCTGTGATTCAGATGCGAAACAGCCGTCGTCAACCTTACGCATGGATGATTGCACTTGCAGCGTTGCTCGTCCTCGGTCGCCGCAGCCGACGGAAAGGTTGAAAATCCTTTTCCGCGGTGCGATGGTGCGACCATGGGCCACGATTCATTTTCGTTTTCGGTGCGTTCGGTCGTTCTTGTTTGCGCGCTTTATGCGACTGCACTCGGATGTGATACGGAAGACCAAACTATCCCGCCCAAGGCCGACGCCGCCATCGGAAGCACCGGCAGCGCCGATGCCGGAACAAGCCTGATGGGGGATGCCGCCAAGAACCCACCGGCAACGGACACCGGTGTTGCCAGTGGCTGTGTTCCCGGTCTGCCCGGACCTGTCCTCGACGGAACCGGAACTGCCGATGTCTCGTTTGCGGATCGTATCGACACCAATGCCGACACAATGAACTTCTTTGGACGCGGTGTCCTCGCAACCTTGACCTCGACAGGTACGCAACCGCCACATACCCTCGAGGTGACCATTGGTTTTTCCACCGACGCAGGGCAGCGTTGGCTGAAGCTCAAGATCGTCGACAAGACCGCCGGCGGCATACAGGCCGATGTGGTCTATTCGGTCAAATCGTCTGGCGACGCAATCGCAGCACAACAAGTCGCGATTGCGGAATACAGCGAGACGCGATGTCAGTACGGATGGGAAAGCAACGGCAAGAAAGGGACGGTCCAGATTTCGCGACTGCAGGGGAACCTGGTCGATCTCGTGCTCGGCGATGCCTCGTTCATCCCTCGTGCTGTCGAAAACGGACAAAGGGGTACTTTCACGATCCGGGGCATCATCAAGGATCTGACCGCCAAACGCGTGACACTCTGACACCGCCCGGCTTCGTCTTTTTGCAGACTTGCCGGTTCCACCTCGTCCTCACTCGCGTATCATCCCAGAGTGTCTCAAAACATACCAGCCGCGAGCGATGGCGCGGCCCTCGACCGAGCGCGGCACAAAGCCTACTGGCGCCTGACGCCCCTGTTGTTTGCATCCTTCGTCATCGCCTACATTGATCGTGCGAACCTCTCCATCGCCAAGCTCGCCATGGTCCGCGATCTGCCCGGCTTCGACAACGAGGTCTTCGGGCTCGGGTACTCGCTCTTCTTTCTGGGTTACATCCTGCTTGAGATCCCAAGCGGTCTCATCGTCGAGCGCTGGGGCGCGAGCCGATGGATAGGCCGCATTATGATCACCTGGGGCATCGCGGCTGCCGTGCAGGCTTTTGTCAAAACGCCGACGCAATTCTACGTGGTACGTTTTCTTCTTGGCCTTGCCGAGGCAGGCTTTGTGCCCGGTGTGATTGTTTTTTTGGGTTGCTGGTTCCCCGCGCGTGATCGCGGTCGCGTGACGGCGATCTTTTTCGCCGGTCCACCCGTTGCACAGCTCATTAATCCCAAGATATCGAATCTTTTGTTGACGATCGGCGTGGCGCCCAATCAACCGCTATTCGGAATGGTCGGCTGGCAATGGGTCTTTATCGCCTGGGCCTTGCCTGCAGTGCTGCTTGGCCTCGTTGTCTATTTTTTCTTGCCGGACAAGCCCAACAAGGCACGCTGGTTAACGGACGAAGAACGTCAGGCGTTACAGGATGAGCTTGCCAGGGAAAATGCAACACATGCACATCTAAGCTTTCGGCAAGCGTTGCGCGACAGAAAGGTTCTCGTCATCGCGCTGTCGTACCTTTGCGCAGTCATCGCGTTTTACGGACTCGACTTCTTTGTTCCGAGCATTCTCGGACGCTGGTACGGACTCGACATGTCGACCTTGACCTGGTTGCTGGTTCTCGTCGCCGGTGCGTCGCTCGTCGGCCAGCTTTTCACCGGTTGGAATTCCGATCGCCTGCGTGAGCGGCGTCTGCACACCGCCATCCCACTGGCGCTGGCGGCGGTCAGCCTCGCGCTTGTCCCCCTGTCGCGCGGCAACTTGACCTTCACCGTGATACTGTTCCTGCTAGCGACCCTTGGCACCAAGGCATACCTGCCTTCGTTCTGGTGTCTGCCCTCGCTATTTTTGACCGGCACGGCCGCTGCGGGCAGCGCGGGCTTCATCAACACGCTTGGTAATACCGGGGGACTCATCGGTTCGTATGCGGTGGGCAAGATCGAGGCCGCCACCGGTTCGTTTGAGGGGGCGATGTACTTCATTGCGGCCGCTGCCGCCGTTGCCTCATTCGGCTTTTACTCATTGAAGATCGGGCGCCGGGCCTGAGTACCACCGCGAGCTACGATGTGTTTTGTCCGGCCATGAGCGCGTCTATCCAGGTTTCGAGCGCTTCCATGACCGCCAGGAAAGCGACGCGATTAAGCGGTGGACCTGACCGAATTGTTTCGTAGCGCTCGGCCGCAGCGAAGACCGTTAACGATTCGGCTATGTCCATGTCGATGGCCGGAAATATCAACCCGGCATTTCGTCCCAAGTCTATGAGCTTTCCGATGTCGTGCGTGAAGGGGTAGGAAGTCCCGGTCCACGAAAGACCGGCCTTCAAAAATTTCTCTGTCGCCTGTTGCACGTCGTTCGCGAACGCCTCGTCGCCAATCTGGGCAACGGGCAAGTCTTTCACCAACCGGGCCCGGTTGGCGTTGCTGCGTGCTTTTTCGCGCAATATCGCCGCGACCGCTCGCCCACGCGCGATCACCTGCTTTCTAGCCGGCAAGTCGGATCCCTTCACGAGCGACGGCGTGTTGCACGGTTCCCTCGTGGTGCCGCCATTTCTGAAAATCCTCGCTGCCCACGACTATCAGGTCGAACTCCTTGTGAAGTTCGGCGCGCAGGATGCGCCGCAGACGAACCGTTTCTGCCAGCCAGTCGTGCAAACCTTTCTCGACGACCATCAGGTCGATATCGGAGTTCGCCGTGGCATCGCCGCGTGCGTACGATCCGAACAGGTACACGCGGGCTGGACCGGCCGCGGCCAGTACCACTTTGTTCGCCAGCGCTATCAACGTCGGCATGCTGGTTTTTGCGCCTCGGTCGGCCGACCATCGAGCCTTGGCAGCCCGCCGGGCAATCGCCGACCTACGCCCGGCATTCAGGGCCTTCGCGCGCGCGCGGCCTCCTGCAGCTTGCGGCTTGAGCATGTTTTCATGGTATCCACCGCGACCGGCGAACGCAAGCATCGCAAGCATTCGTGCGCACGCGGCCTTCGAGCCGAGGTGGTGAGTTTTCGTGGCGCGCGACTTTTAGCAGCAGAGCTTCATGAGGCGTTGGGGCGCCACCCCCATGTCCGGACTTGTGGCCATCTCAGGCAACAACGGCCAGTCGTAGTAGTGTGCATGGCCATGCAGTCTGGAAACAACGATCAAGGCTTGCAGTCAGGAACAGGCTCCGACGTTCCGAAGGATGCTCAATCAGAACAAGGCCGCGATCTGCGAATCCTCCACGCCATCGGGATGTCCTCTCCGGATTTTGTGTACGTATTCGACCGCGATCAACGATTTATCTACGTAAACCCGCCGTTGCTTAAATTGTGGGGACGGACCCTTGACGAAGTGGTCGGAAGAAACTTTGAAGACCTTGGCTATCCCGGTGAATTGGTGGTACTGCACCGCCGGCAATTGGACGAAGCGTTGTCCGGCAGGTCAGTATCGGACCGAAATTCGTATACCAATCAGCAGGGCGTCGAGGGGCAATACGAATACACCTTCGTCCCGGTTTTCGGCAGTGACGGCCTTGTTGAGACGGTCGTTGGTACAACACGCGACGTGACCGAAAGGCTTCTGGCCGAGCGCCGGACCGCGGATGTCGTCAGCGAGCTGCGCGAAAGCGAAACACAGTTTCGACACTTTGCAGATGCCATCCCCCAGCTCGCCTGGATGGCGCGCGCCGATGGGCACATCTTTTGGTACAACCGTCGCTGGTACGAGTACACGGGCACCACATCGGCGGAGATGGAGGGCTGGGGCTGGCAGAGCGTCCACCATCCCGACGAGTTGCCAGAAGTGCTCAAGCAGTGGGGACAGTCGCTGGCAACCGGCAAACCTTTCGAAATGTCGTTTCCTCTGCGCAGCGCTGCGGGAACGTTTCGCCTTTTCCTCACCCGAGTTCAACCCGTCCCCAACTCGAAGGGCGAGATTGTCAGGTGGTTTGGAACGAACACCGACATCGAAGCTCAACGCGAGGCCGTCTCTGAGAGAGACGCCGCCCTCAAGCTGGCAAATGAAGCGAACCGCGCCAAGGACGAGTTCCTGGCCATGTTGGGCCACGAGCTTCGCAATCCCCTTTCCCCGATCGTTACAGCCCTCCAGTTGCTGAAAGTTCGCGGAGGGTTGTCCCGGGAATACGAGATCATCGACCGCCAGGTCAAACACCTCACTCGACTCGTCGATGATCTCCTCGACATCGCGCGGATAACTCAGGGCAAGGTGGAATTGCGAAAGTCACCCGTACAGGTGGCCACAGTCATCCTTCGTGGCGTGGAAATGGCGGGCCCGATGATTGAGCAGCGCGGGCACCGAATCAAGTTGGACGTAGCCTCAAACGAACTTCTCGTCTCAGCAGATC
>JAYUPZ010000420.1:0-7221 GCA_043759805.1 Myxococcales bacterium
CTGGAGGGGGACGGTCGCTCATGGACGGAAACGACCCGAGGCCAGGTCCGGCTGGAACGTTTGCCGCACGGCTTGCACCGTCTGCTGCTGCAAGCGTATCACGTGGGCGCCATCGACGTGGTTGAACAGGCCGTGCTGCAGATCCTCGTTATTCCACCTTGGCACGGTCGCACCGCGTTTCGCATCGGCGCCCTGGCGTGTTTGTCGTTGCTGGTGGCTCGAATCGTTCAGCAACGTCGGCGCAGGCGGAACCGAACCGAAGCGGCCATCATTGCAGAACGCGCGCGGATCGCGCACGACATCCACGACGGTCTTGAGCAGAACCTTGCCGGTATCCGTCTTCAGATCAACGCCGCGGGACAGGCATTGCGGCGCTCGCCTGAAAAGGCGGGCATCAACATCGAACGTGCGGGCGCGCTATTGGCCGACGTCAACCTGGATCTGAGGCAAGCCATCTGGAAGCTTCAGGCCGATCAGACCACCAGCGCCGACTTGTTGCAGGGGCTCGAGCGTCGTCTGCGCAGGTCGACGGACGGGACCAACTACACGCTGGCAGTGACGTCTGTCGGTCCGTCACGCGATCTGCCCATGGGTGTCGCCGCGCACGTCATGGCCGTCGTGCGTGAGGCGGTGGCCAACGCCATCAAACACGCCGGCGCCACCGAGATCGCGCTGGCGCTGGATACACGCCGCGCCCACGAGATCGTGTTCGAGATCGGAGACAATGGAAGCGGGATCGTGCGCGATGGCGACCGGTCGGGCCCGGTTGCCGGCGGTTTGGGGCTTGCGGGAATGCAGGCTCGGGCGCAGGCAATGCGCGGCAGCCTCGACATCCTGACGGACGCGAAGCCCGGCACGCGGGTTCGTTTGCGGGTGCCGCTCGGCACCTGATCGCTCACGAAAAGTGAGGCTTTCGTGGCAACTCTAGCTCTACCTCGGTGCCCACGTCTTTCTCGGTGTGAACGAGCAGCGTGCCTTTCAAACGGCGTGCGCGTTCGTGCATCACGCGCATGCCCATGCCCGATGTCAGTTTGGAATCCTTTGTGTCCGTGAACCCGCTTCCGTTGTCGCGCACGCGAACGGTAACGACGCTTTTTCTGGCATTGATCTCTATCGTGGCGTGGGTTGCGCGTCCGTGTTCGATGGCGTTTGCGACGGCTTCTTGAACAAGAAAACAGATCTCGCTTTCAACTGCAGCAGTGGCGCGCACGCTCTCGCCTTCGGTGTGAATCACCACCTGGAAAGGCGCAAAGCTATCTTTAAGTTCCTGCATCGCTTGACTGAGATCGCGAATGGCGCCGTCGCGCATACCAAAAATGGCACCACGCGCGGCGATGCGTGCGTGGGTGATCATTTGCCTGACATGTGACAATTCCGACTGAGCATCCACCCCGTTTGTTCGCGCGAGCACGCGATCGATCTGGAGACCGAGCGCCGCGAACACTTGCGCCAGCGTGTCGTGAAGATCGCGTGCGACCCGGGCCCGTTCGGCCAAGATCAACGTCTGCCTCTGTTGGCCCTGACGGGTACGAAAGCGGTACGCGGTGAACAAAACGACAATTGCGAACGCCACCAAGCAAACGCGAAACCACAGCGTCTCGTAAAAGTGCGGCAACAGGAAAAACGTGACCGTCGCAGGTTTTCCAGCATTTGCCAGCGTTCGCAACTCGAACGTGTACGGACCCGCGGGCAACTGCAAGTAGGACGCCCTTCGAGTCCCGTTTGCTGGCTGCCACTGCGATTCGAGCGGCGACAGCCGATATTGAAGCTGCGACAGATCGTGGCGAGCGAGGGCTGGCGCGGTGAAATTCACACGCACGGTGCCGCTGCCTGGGCCCACGGATATTTGCTTTTGCGTGGGGGCAATGGCGATTCGATGTTGATCGGTCTCAAACGATTCGATCACGGGCAGCGGTGCGATGATAGTTCTCGCCGCGGCCTTGGGGTCGATCTGCACCAATCCACCCAAAGTTGCGAACCAAAGGTGTCCGTCGGCGGTCCGCAGGGCTGTTGGTGCAAAGCTGCCGATCACTTCTTCGCTGACGAGGCCGTCAGCGAAGCCAAATTTGCGCACAGCGAACGCGCCGTCAAGAGGCGATGGCGACAAACGAAAAATGCCGTTGTTCGTTCCGGCCCAGATGGCCCCACTGTCATCGGCCACCATTGCTTCCACCTGTTCGCTAAATGGTAAAAGGCGAAGCTGCCCGTGCTTGCGTAGATACAGCTCTGGCGTGTTGCCGCCCGCGGCCACCCACAAGCCACCTTGGCCGTCATTGAATAATGTTTCGATGCGACGCGCGGACAGCAGTGGTCCCGTCTGTGCCTTGTGCTCCGAATGCTCGAGCAAACCAGCATTTTCAGTTCCCAACCACAGCGCACCTTCGTATTCAACGACGGCTCGAATGCCTTCTGCACACGTTCGATCCGTGGCGTTGCGGCAAACAGCAGGCCGCAACTGAACAAAGTCCCTTTCGTGCATTCTCAGCAACTGACCGTCGCCGATGCCAATGGCGAAGTCTCCGTTGGCAAGCCGGGTGAGCGCTGTGACGCCCGCGGATTGCTTCTCGAAAGCAGGCACGGCGACTGTTGAAAAGGTCTTGTCATACACTTGGAACCGCACAAGTGTGCGGTCAAAGGTGGCCATCAAAATGTCCCCGTTGGGATAGTTCTGTGCAGAACGAACCGAATGAGTGGGTAGCCCATTTTGAAAGTTGAAATTGCGAAAACCCGTGGCATCAAGCACGGAAAGGCCAGCAGAGGTGGTGATGACGAGGCCGGCCTCCGGCGCATGGGCAAGGGCGAAAGGGACTTCTCCCTGCATTCCGTCGCGAAAACCGAGTGTTCGTACGCTTGCGGGTCGCAGGCGGCAGAGGCCCCCGCCGTACGTGGTTATCCACACGTTGCCTTCGCGATCGCCAACGATTGCTTCAACGTCGCTGCCTGGAAGTCCATCTTCCGCAGAGAAAACCGTTGGCGAATCGTCATGGATCCAAAGAAGGCCTTGGTTGAGCCCCAGCCAAAGGTCTCCCTCCGCATCCGTGTACGAAGCCTTCAAAACCCGCCCTGAAAGCTGTTTCACAAGGTCCACACCCGTGGTCAACATCGACGGATATAGGGCGTGCAAAATTGCGACCGATCGGCCGCTTTGCTGCACAGGCAACGGCACATGCACCGGGCCATCGCCCACCAAAGCGTCCGTTGTCTCGGCCAACACATGGTGATCGTGCGTTGACCACAGTCGCACCGTTGCTGTCACGTTAACGTGGGCAATGGATGTTGCCGTGGTGTGATGAATCGATGTTGCCGTGGCGATCACAAGTGAACCATCGGTATCTCGCGCGAATCCCGTTTGTGGTTTTTCTGGAAGCAAAAAGCGTTGTTTGATGCTTCCATCGGAATGCACAGAGCCGATCTGCCCGTTGGTCAACGCAACGGTGATGGCGTCATCCGGGCCGTTGATTACCGCAGAAACATCACTTGAGCCCAAGGTACGGCGCAGTGGCTCAGCGAACGAAACAAACTGAGCGCCATCGCTTCGCAACAGATCGCCGCGTGTCGCCAACCACAAATACCCCCGCGTATCTTGTGCCACCGCGTTGACAGGGGATGACGGTCGAATCTGTTCGACCTCCCAAAGCCGGCCTGTTTTTGAAATCACATGAGCCGATCGAAAGACCGAATTGCTGGGCAAAGGCTCCGCCACAGCTTCGGCAGCGAAGGTCGATGCAGAGTGGGCGAGAAAACACCCGGCCACAATCGCTACACTGATCCGGGCACTCAACGAACCATTGCAGCTTGGCGCTGTTCGATGGGCTGCCATCGTGCGTTCAGAATGCAGCAGCGCGGTGGTTTTGCCAAGCAATCAAAGGCAGTATGGTTGAAATGGCGTTGCCAAGGTTGGCTCAATGACATCACGTCCCCTGCGCATCCTCGTGGTCGATGATCACTTTTTGGCACGCTTCGCGTTGGTCAAATTCTTGGGCGAAGCCACGGACATGGAAGTGGTTGCGGTTGCAGAGACGGGACAGCAAGCCGTGGAACTCTATCGCATCCACGCTCCTGATATGGTGGTGATGGATCTGCGCATGCCGGAGATGGATGGTGTTACAGCCTTGAAGGCCATTCGCGCGATTCGATCCGACGCGCGCATTTTGGTGGTTAGCCACTATGAAACTACCGAAGACGTGGGTCAGGCGTTGCAGGCTGGTGCACGTGGTTTTATTAGAAAGGATGCCAGCGGCCAAATGATCCTGGAGGCCATTCGAAGAGTCGGCCTCGGGCTATCCTATGTGCCAGCCGATATTGCGATGAGTTTAGCTGAAGTCGGGCGCGAGGAAGATCTCAGTGTTCGCGAACGGGAGGTTCTTGAACACATGTTTTCGGGTCAAATCAACAAAGACATCGCACTGGCGCTTGGAATCACCGAAGGGACGGTGCGCATCCACGTCAGCAATATCCTTCACAAGCTTGGTGTTAGCCGCCGAACGGAAGCCGTGGCGATTGCACTTAAACGAGGCCTGCTGCGCGCTTGATTCATGTTGTCATGGTGCCGCGCGCTATTTCACAAGCAGCCGACCTTCGAGGCCTGACGCTGAATCCGGTCCGACCCAAATGCGGAACGCTCCCGGTTCGACGATAAATTTTCGGTTGCCAGTCCACATTCCGAGTGCCTTGCCATCGAGCTTGAAACGCACTCGTTTTCTCTGCCCGGGGTCCAACGTCACCCGATCGAAGCCGCGCAATTCTTTCACCGGCCGGGAGAGTGACGCCACAACGTCGTTCACATACAGCTGAGCCACTTCGACACCAAGGCGGCTACCTACATTCACCACGTCCGCTTCAACCGTCGCGGAACCCGAGGGCGGGATCGTGCTGGGCGTGATCTGCAAATTCTCGAATCTGAACTTTGTGTATGACAGTCCAAATCCGAATGGCCACTGTGGATCTGCAGGACTGTCGGTGTAGCGTGAGCCACCCGGAATTTCGGGCGGGCGGCCTGATCGCTTGTGGTCATAGTGGATGGGTACTTGCCCCACCGAACGAGGGAATGTCATCGGCAACTTTCCTGCAGGGGTCGCATCACCAAACAGAACGTCAGCGATGGCGTTGCCGGACTCCACGCCGAGAGACCACGTTTCCAGGATCGCGTCTACATGCTCGGCCTCCCACGCAAGCGTTACCGGCGCGCCGTTCATCAAGACGAGGACCACCCGTTTACCGGTGGCCACGATTGCGCGCACCAGTTCGCGCTCGGGTGCCACCAAATCGAGCGATGTCTTCGAGTTGTTTTCGCCCGTGTTCCAGCCCGGATCACCGACGAAGAGGACGACAACATCGGCCTGGTTTGCGACGGTGATGGCGTCGGCAATATTGGTCTTTCGTCCGCGAAAATCGGTACCAAGCGCGTGGGGCACATCGCGCCCAAGTTTTGTGCGCACCCCTTCAAGCAATGTCACCACCTCATCGGCTTTTCCACGCGCTGGCCAACAACCAAGCGGTTCAAGTTTCGATTCCACGAATGGACCCAAAAAAGCGACGCGCTTTCCGGTCTTCGGCAACGGCAGCAGATCCCCGTGGTTTTTCAACAACACGATCGACGCTCTGGCGGCCTCTCTCGCGAGTAAGCGTGTCTTGGCCAACAATTGGACACCAGCACTTGCGCCTTCATCGACAAAGGGATGCTCGAATAGCCCCAAACGATATTTGGTTCGCAATACACGACGAACCGCAACATCAATCTGCTGCATTGGTACTACCTTTGCCCTTACCAAGGCTACCAGCTCATCCAGGTAAGTTCCGGTACACATGTCGATGTCGCAACCTGCTTGAATTGCTGCTGCAGCGGCCGCCGGAGCATCGGCGGCAAAACCATGGGGAATCATTTCAATGACGGAGCCCCAGTCGCTGACCACAACGCCTGCAAATTTCCATTCGTCGCGCAATATCGTCTTCAGCAAATACCGGTTTCCCGTGCTTGGTACGCCGGAGATCTCATTAAATGAACTCATGATCGCACCTACCCCGGCTTGAACGGCAGCCGCGAACGGGGGCAAATACACCGTACGCAGGGTGATGTCGGACACGTCGACGGATGCATAGTCGCGGCCTGCTTCTGCGGCGCCGTAGGCCGCGAAGTGTTTGGCGGTGGCCATCACACGCCACGTGGCACCTGTCCCTTGAAACCCGCGCACCCGGGCCGCCGCAAGCGCAGATCCCAGGAAGGGGTCTTCACCCGCACCCTCGGCCACGCGGCTCCAACGTGCGTCGCGGCCAACGTCAACCATGGGCGCGAAGGTCCACCGCACCCCGTCCGCTGCCATCTCGGCAGCGGCAGCGGCAGCCGTCTGCTCGGCCAACGCCACGTCCCATGAGCTGGCCTCGGCCAAAGGTATTGGAAAAATGGTGCGGTACCCGTGCACGACATCCATGCCAAACAAAAGTGGAATATGCAGCCGCGATCGTTCCACCGCCACCCGCATGAGTTCATTCGCTTGTGCGGCACCGGTAGCGTTAATGATGGAACCAATGCGCCCCTGCGCGATCAGTTCACGCTGGCGTTGCAACTTCACGTTTTTCTCCTCGGGCCCCGTCATGTTCCCAGAACTAAATTGCACCAACTGGCCGACTTTTTCCTCCAGCGTCATCTGCCGCAACAAGGCTTCGACGCGAGCCTCATCGGTTGCGGCGCTTGCAACTGACGCGAGTTGGGAATAAAGCGTAAAAAAAACGGTGGCAGCCGCGCCTGCGTTGATCAATTTCATCAAGCCATCATGCCGTGCGGCGACACCACGGAAATCTGCTGATCGTCATATTGCGAAATAGGTGCGGATTATTTCGGCATTCACTTACCCGCGGAACGACTCGTATTATCGCTGTGCAGTGGCTCACAGTACCGCAAGCGCCCGTTGCCGTTGTCCAAGGTCTCTGAGGGCCTCATAGCGCCGCCCGAATAAACCGCCCCGTATGGCTCGCCGTGACGCGGGCAACATCCTCGGGCGTCCCCTCGGCGACGATCCTGCCCCCATCCGGTCCCCCATCCGGGCCGAGATCAATCACCCAGTCCGCGCATTTGATGACATCCAAATTGTGTTCGATGACGACTACCGTGTTGCCCGCGTCGACGAGGCGATTGAGTACGCCCAGCAGTTGTTCGATGTCAGCAAAATGCAGGCCGGTCGTAGGCTCGTCCAGAATGTAAATCGTGCGACCCGTGTCACGCTT
>JAYUPZ010000421.1:0-3427 GCA_043759805.1 Myxococcales bacterium
CTGCCAACTGCGCGCGCTTGAAGAGAAAATCCATTTTCTCCTCGGGACTTATCGCAACTGTCACACGTTCACGATAGTACCGGTCGAGCTCCTTGAGACGGCGTCCCTCGTAGAGAATGCGCTCGATCAACTTTCCGGACTCTTCATGCGTGGGAAGTGCGGTGATGCCTTTTCGCAAGAGTGCGATGGCGCCGTCAAGATCGCCGGCTTCCTGCCGGCGCCTCGCTATCTGGTAGTACATTGCCGCCGACCGTTCTTTGCCATCGGCCGATGGCCACTCGGGGTGGGCGTAAACGCCCGCCAGCAGTTCAAGCGGCTTTTCTTCCCGAGGCGCAAGTCGAGCGACTTCGCTCCACTTCTCCACCGCCTCTTCCAGACGACCCATGCGGTCAGCCAGAACCTTGCCGTAGGCGAGCATCAAATCGATGCGTTTTTTGCCTTCGGTAACAGCAGCGAGTTCCAACTCATACAAACGCACGACGTTTGGCCAATCTGCTAACGCGCGGTAAATCTTGCGAGCAGACTCGATGGTGGCCAGATCATCGTCCGAAAAAGCACGACCCCGTTGCGGTCCCGCAACAGCGCGCTCCATCGGAGCTATCGTTGTAGAAAACAGCTGGGCCAGTTCTTGTTGCAAAAGTGCGCGACGCTGATTGTCTTGCGATTGCACCACGGCACCCGCTTCGATCTCCATCATGGTCATGTAGTCGCGTGCGCGACCTTGATCGCGAAACATCAACTTCAGCCGTTCGGCTGCCTTGACGTGCGCTGGATACCGATCAAGTGCGTGACGCAAATCAATTTCGGCACCCGCCAAATCCTCGAGGTGATCGATGCGCACCTCGGCCGCAAGGTAGAACAGGTCGGCCGATTTGGCGTCCTCTGTGAGCGACTGTGCCCGCGTTTCGTATAACGTGACGAGATTGTCGAATTTACGACGTTCTCGATAGACTTTGCGCAAGGCAAGGAATGCCTGCGTATCGTCCGGGTTGCTTTCGAAGGCGGACTCGTACTCGCGAAGTGTCGGCATGATCGTGTGGTGGTTGAAACAGCGGGGGCGCGAAGGCGCCAAGGCACACGCGTTGGAGGAAAGACGGTAACACAAGCGCCGCCCGACTTGAACGCCCAACAAAACGTCCCCACTGTGATCGCGACTTTGGGGACTCGCTTATTGAGTCTTGCGGCGAAATGTCACAGTGGCAATCGACCGGAAAAGTGTTCGGAAAGTGCCGCAATGCGTGCTCGCAGTGCGTTGCCGATGGATTCGACCGCAAGCTTGGTAATGGGGCGTACGACTACTCCGCCCAGTTTCGCTCGTCGCAGATCCCATCGAGCGTCCGGGCCTCAGGCGATCCGGGTTCAGGAACGTGGCCATAGGTCCACAACGCGCAGGGAGGAAACGACATCAAGATGGATTCGATGCGACCACCAGTCTTGAGTCCAAAGATTGTTCCGCGGTCATAGACGAGGTTGAATTCGACGTAACGACCTCGACGATGCAATTGCCAGTTTCGTTGTAGTTCCGTGAAGGATGTCGTCCGTTGGCGCTCCACGATTGGAAGGTACGCATCCAGAAACGCATCCCCCAGTTCGCGCA
Source organism: Myxococcales bacterium (assembly GCA_043759805.1). Lineage (GTDB taxonomy): Bacteria > Myxococcota_A > Polyangia > Fen-1088 > Fen-1088 > JAWXBF01. Next base: position 1,598 of record JAYUPZ010000421.1, read on the forward strand.
CGAATGCAAACTGTCGCGCCTCATCCGACTCGATGGCACTGGGAGTCACCGAGGGAGACGTCGGCCCAAAATCCTTCGACTTGCACTCGGCCCCGATGCCGAGATAGTCGAAAAACAATCCACCAACACCGCGAGGCTCGTTGCGATGCTTGATGAAGAAATAGCGATCGCACCACGTTTTAAACCGCGAATACAATGCGGGATCGTGGCGCTCACACGCCGATTTCAAAGTGCGATGAAAGTGGTGGGCATCCTCGTCGTAAAGGTAGTACGGCGTTAGATCCGTACCACCACCAAACCAGCGCGCATCGCCATGTTCGATCCGTCGAAAGTTCGCGTGCACCGTCGGAATATGGGGATTCTCGGGATGCAACACGAGCGAGATCCCTGTCGCACGAAAATACAACCCGTTGCCGGGCATTCCGCCAGCGAAAGATGGATCCAGCTCACCATACACGTCCGAGAAATTCACACCTGCTTTCTCGAACACTTTGCCATTTGCCATCACGCGGGTGCGGCCTCCCCCGCCCCCTGCCCTTTGCCAGGGATCTTCAACGAAACGCGCACCGTCCCTACCTTCTGCTGCTTCCAGACCCGCACAGATCCGATCTTGCAGGTCCATGAAGTAGGTTGCAGCATCGTCGGTCAAAGAAGCCATTGCTGCCCTTTCAGACGCGGCCTACACCACCGCGCAGTCGATCGATCCGCTCGCGCACATCAAAAATATTCGGATCGCGGCGCAACACTTTGTCGAAGAAATACAATGCCTCTCTCGCATCTGGGAGTGCCTCGAAAACTTTGCCGAGTGCGTAGTAGACCTGCGTTGTCTCGGCCTCCGTGATGCCCGGTCGGTTCAACGCCTTCTTGTAGTTTACGATGGCTTCGGGCAAGGCACCCTTCGATTCGTAACACTCGCCCATCATCATCAGTGCATAGACTTCGCGCCGCGAATCGCTCGACAACTTCTCGAATTCGCGGAGGGCAGCATCGAATAAACCCATGTCCTTGTATGCGATCCCAAGATCAGCATGCGTGGATGCATCCGCGGCGTCGCCATCGACCATCACAGCCCGTGGCACTCCGCTTACGGGTGGCCCGGCAGACCGATTGCTGGCGCCCGGGATGGACCCGGAGAGTCCAAGCAAGCGTTGTCGGCGTTCCAAAACAGCTGCATGTCCACCGAATCGCGTCCCGACTTCGTTCAACAACGAACGCGCCTCGTCGATGAAACCCGCGGAAAGGAAAGAATCCACCTGCTCGAGATCCGCATGCATGATCTGCTCTTGCGAAATGTCACCCTGGGTCCGGGCCGACGCATCGAACCCGGAGAAGTCAGGCAAGGCCATCTCCGCAAAAGTGGGAGGCGCCCAGTCGTCCTTCGGCGCAGCAGAAGGCATCCGCTCGCGTTGATTGCCAGCTATGGATGGTTCCGGAATGAATTCACCGCCGAGATCGTCCACATCCAGAATCTCTTCCTCGTCGGGAAGGCTAAAAGGCATGTCCTCACCCGGCACCGTGCCACCGTCCGCCGCGCCAGCTGAACCCGCGGTGGTGGCCGCTCGTTGTGCGTAGGATGCACTCTTCTTCAGGTCGGAAGTTCGTGTCTGTTCGGCAAGCATCGCGAAGTGCGTCGAGGCCTCTGCGCCGCGCCCCAGTTGCAACAGCACCTCAGCCAAACGCTCGCGCGCACCGACGTGGCCGGGCTCGAACTCGAAAACCTTGAGCAGATGCTCGGCGGCCCGATCGAGAAGCATGTATTTCACGAACGTATCACACTCGGAGATGATTCGTACCACTTCTGTGTGTGATGCCGATGTCGCCGGGGATGAC
>JAYUPZ010000422.1:0-7200 GCA_043759805.1 Myxococcales bacterium
TATCGACGTCGTAGACTTGAATCGAGAGCTTGCTATCTGGGCCCAGATCCTCCTGCGATTCGTAGCGCAGCGCCCCGATCGCACGTCGGGTCGATAGCCCCGCCTCGAATACTGTGCGAATACCGTTGCCGGGTAGCCCCTGATCGCGATCCAGATACCAAAACGACGCCACCAACCGCCGACGCCCGCCAAGCTTCAGTTGCAGGCGCGCAACGCCGTCGGTCTGCGCTAGCTCGTTGTTGCTGCGCGTACGCATCTGGTCGTCGGCAAGATCAAAAGCCGTACCGTTGTCCGAGTGATACGAATAGTCGCCCTGGCTCTGCAGCGTGTGCAGTCCCAGCGAAACGCCGAAACGACCCTCTTCCCCTGCGACTTGAAAGCCACCGTATCCGGTACCAAACGAGCCGCCTCCCACCTCCACGGAAGCGGTGGGCAATCCAATCTCCGTCGTCGTGATCGACACAACCCCGCCCATGGCCGCAGCCCCAAAGGCAACCGGCGACTGTCCCCGGTAGATCTCCATGCGACCCATATCGCCTATCGGGATGAGGCCAAGGTCAACGCCCCCTCCGAGTGCCGCGTTGAGTGGAATGCCATCCAAGAAGACCCCGACCTGATCGGCAGTTGATCCACGGATCGAAAGCGTCGATTGAGCGCCGAGTCCACCCAATCGTGTTACAACCACACCGGGCAACTCCGACAACAATTCTGCGGCCGATTCCGCACTTCGGGGTGTGCGATCCACCGTGATGACCGATGCGAAGGCGGTTGTATCCTCGCGCTGTCCCGTACGGGTCGGAGCCGCAACCACGACGGTTTCGTAGGTCGGTTGCGCCGCGCGCGCGGTGTCCGCCGTGGTGTCTGCGCGCGCAACATTTCCCCATCGGCTCAAACAGAGCACGACCGGCAATACGATTGCCAGCAGGGAGGGCGCATATGGATTCCGCGCAAAGGCGTGACCCGCGCCGCTGCGTCGTTCGTGTTTGGAATACCCAGACATGAAAAAACCTCGACTCCAGAAGAGACGAGGCTGGACCAATGCACGCAGCACCGGATATTCCAGTCTCCCTCCTCGGGAAGTTTCGGAGCACGTCGCAGGCAGGTCTCCTGACTCGTGGATTTCTTCATCGGCGATCGATGAAGCACCAACGCCCGCCTTCCCAAACGGATTGCGCCGTTCAGTGGCATCGGGGGCTTGGGTATTTCCACTTACAGTGGCGGGACCGCGCCGGAATCACACCGGCTTCCCTTTTCACAACGGACGCCCCATCTTTCGGGGGATCATCCGTCGCACCTGCGACTTATTCAGTTTTCAGAAGTCGCGACCGTATCGATCGCTTACGAAGCTGTCAAGCGTCGTCCTCGTCTCAGAATCAGAACACCCACCAGCACCAGTCCCACGGCACCATATTGTCCGGGTGTAAAGCCGAAATAGCGAACATCGACTTCACGCAAGAAGTCGAACATGAAGCGCACAGGTGCGTACGCGACGGCCAACCATCCAACGTAGAAGCCTGGAAAGCGACGTGGCTTTCGCAGTGCGAAAAATACTGCCGACAGAAGGACCGTGTAGATGGCTTCGTCCAGGCCGAGGTTGTGGCGGACGACGCCGTCGGCATCCGCCATCCCCAGAAAAAAGTCGGTGGGTCGGCCTGGGTGGTCGAAAGCAACGAAGCAGCCAGTCCTGCCAAAAATCCATCCAAAGGGAAATGCAAAACAGAGCAGGTCGATGTATTCCCAGGTCCGACCCGGTGCGTTACCAGCGGGGTCGCCGTTCCGGATGAATCCGCGTCGGATAAACATCCAGATGCCAACAATCGCGCCGAGAAAGCCTCCGAAGGACGAAAGGCCGGCCCATATCTTTATAATCGACAGGGGATCCGCCAGGGTCTCACCTGGTTTATAGATGAATCGGTCTACGAGGTGGGCGCCGATAAACCCCCCGACCAGCGCCCAGGTCACCAGCCGACCGGCCAACAAGGGATCGAGACCCAGACGCTTCGCGCGCCGCCGTAGGATCTCTGTGCCCAAAATGATGGCCGCTGCCACGAGTGCCCCGAAGGCGTGAATCGTAAAGGGGTTTTGAAACCCCGGTATTCCAAACGAAAGCGTGGGCTGAGAAAAATACGGAATCATGTTGGCCTCGGCCGGCGCGGTGCCGGAACCTCGGGTGCTTACGACGGGCGTTTGCAGGTCGCAAGCAAAAGTATCTGAAATAATCGTCATTTACGTGACCATTCGGGAATCCGAATCCCGGTTTGACAGTGGATGGGTCAGGTGCCAATATTCGCGCCTCCCGCGCCCTCCCGGCGTCGGGTTTTCGCTTTTTTCCGCGAGTTTTCTGTCACATCAGGTTCCGCACCGTGCTCAAAGCCCTCACCGTATTTAGCGGCAACGCCCATCCAGAACTGACGGCGGCGATCTGTCGACAGCTTGAGGTTCCCATGGGCAAGGCCTTGATTCAGCGCTTCGCCGACGGCGAGGTCTACGTTGAGATCAACGAAAATGTCCGCGGTGTGAACTGCTACGTGGTGCAACCCACCTGCACGCCCGTCAACGACAACCTGATGGAGCTTCTGGTGATGATCGATGCGCTCCGCCGAGCCTCGGCAGGTGCCATCATCGCTGTCGTACCGTATTTCGGATACGCGCGGCAGGATCGCAAGAGCAAACCACGAACCCCAATCAGTGCCCGGCTGGTTGCTGATCTTCTCACGGCGGGGGGCGTCGATCGTGTGTTGTCGATGGACCTTCATGCCGGTCAAATCCAGGGATTTTTCAACATTCCGGTGGATCACCTCTTCGCCATGCCGGTGTTGATCGATCACCTGAAGGCCGACTGGAACTTAAAAGAGACCGTGATCGTATCGCCCGATGCTGGCGGTGTGGAACGTGCTCGCGCGTACTCCAAGCGATTGAACACCCCTCTTGCGATCATCGACAAGCGACGTCCTGCCGCCAACGTTGCCGAGGTCGTCAACATCATTGGCGATGTCAGAGGCAAGGACGCGATCATCGTGGACGACATGATTGATACGGCTGGGACCCTGACAGCGGCAGCCCGTGCCATCATGGCTGAAGGTGCAAAATCTGTTTCCGCCTGCTGCACGCACGCGCTCCTCTCGGGGCCCGCGCTCGACCGCATCCACGATTCACCCCTTTCGAAGGTGGTGGTGACCAACACCATTCCGCATCGCAAGGAGGTTCGAGAGAGCCCCAAGATTCAAGTGGTCTCGGTGGCAGAAATGCTCGGCGAAGCCGTCAAACGCATTCACGTCGGAGACTCGATTAGTTCTTTGTTTATTTGATTCGGGGGTCGGCCGCCCCTCAACGGCCAATAACAACAACTGCAAGGATAGAGAAAAGGTTTAGCCATGGATTTTGCGAAAATCGACGTACAGGTTCGCCCCGAAACCGGCAAGGGCTCGGCACGCAGGACTCGAGCTGCGGGAAACGTTCCCGGCGTGCTGTACGGGCAAAAGAAAGACCCTGTGGTGCTCGCGCTTGATCCGCGCGCGCTGTTGAAGTCGCTCGACAAAGAGCGCAAGCGCAACACGGTTTTCACCCTCAGCGTCAAGTCGGAAGGTAAATCCGAGGACGTGATGGCGATGGTTCGCGACGCCCAGATTCACCCTCTGACCCGTGGCATCGTCCACGTTGATTTTATCCGCGTCAGCCTCGATCAGGAGGTCCGTGTGACGGTTCCAGTCGAGCTTCGTGGCATGGCGGTTGGCGTCGTGAACGGCGGGACGTTGCACCACAGCATCCACTCCCTTTCGCTTGCTGCAAAACCTGATGCCATCCCGACAAAAATCATCGTTGATGTCAGCGCAATCGACGTGGGCGAGGTTATCCACATTCGCGACGTGGTCTTGCCCGAGGGTTGCCGTTCATTGTTGAAGGGCGAAGACGCGGTTGTCTCGGTTGTCATGATGCGCGAGGAAGTAGTTGCAGCACCGGTCATCGATCCAGCCGCCGCTGCAGCCGCAGCCCCCGCAGCCGATGCCAAGGGTGGAGACGCCGCCAAGGCAGGCGATGCAGCCAAGAAACCCGACGCGAAGAAACCCGACGCCAAGAAAGCGGACGCCAAGAAATAACCCCCCGCAACCAGATCGAGGTGCAATGTGTGGCTCGTGGTTGGACTTGGAAATCCGGGACCTGACTACGAGCAAACACGGCACAACGCGGGCTTCATGGTGGAGACCGCGTTGCGGCAACAGTGTTCAGCTGATGCGCCCCGATCGAAATTCGGAGCCGAAACATGCTCGGGTCAAATCGGAGACCAGCGTGTTCAATTCCTAAGACCCATGCAATTCATGAACAACAGCGGACAGGCCGTCGCGAGCGCAGCGGCCTTCTTCAAAATCGCGCCGGACAACATCCTTGTTGCCCACGACGATATTGATCTGCCGTTTGGACGATTGCGGGTCGCAACCCAGGGCGGCCACGGTGGTCACAATGGGATCCGTTCGATGATCGAACACCTCGCGACGCGAGAATTTCCGCGCGTGCGGGTGGGCGTCGGACGGCCCGTACACGGGGATGCTGCAGACTACGTGCTCGCCCGCTTCTCGAAAACCGAGCACAGCGAGCTCGACGATTTCATCAAACGTGCTGCGGATGCGGTCACCACCTTTGTGACCCACGGTGCAACAGCCGCGATGAACGCTTTCAATATTAAAGAATCGAAAATCGATTCGAGAACCGAATAGTAGCCTCGTTAGTTCACACCCTTGTTCGGAGCACCCCTCCGGGCCAAACGTCCAGAAGGAAAAAAACACATGTTAGAAGCAAGACCCCCAGCGTCACGGGATATTCCCGGCCGCAAGCGTCACTACGAAACCGTCTACATTCTTCGTCCCGATATTCCCGACGATGCCGTTGTCGCAATCAACGCCAAGATCCGAAAGATCATCGAGGAAAATCAGGGCATCATCCTCAAACTAGAAAACTGGGGCAAGCGTCGCATGGCCTACATGGTCAAGAAGCAACGCAAAGGCACCTACCTGTTCTGGAGCTACCTCGGGGGCGCCGGCCTAGTTGAGGAAATCGAGCGTAACCTGAAGCTGTCGGATCCAGTCATTCGCTTCTACACGATCAAACAGGCCGAGAACGTTGATCCGAAGGCCCACGAGGCTTCGTTCAACGACGAGGTGTTCTCGGCAGCTGGCACTGGCGGCGTCGAAGAAGTCGAACCGGTCGAATCGCATGACGATCGCCGAGAAGACTACGATGGTGACAACGTCGTTTTGAATGACATTCCTGGTGCCGATCGCGGAGAGGACAACTAACCATGAGCTACAAATCGACTCCCAGTCTCAACGACGAAGAACCCATTCGCGGCCGGGGCCGTGGTTGCCGCTTCTGCCTCGATGAAGCCATCAAGATCGACTACAAGGATATTTCCTTGTTGCGTCAGTTCGTCACCGACCGCGGGAAGCTTGTTCCCCGTCGTATGACGAATACCTGCCAAACCCATCAAAAAGCCATGGTGACGGCGATCAATCGAGCCCGCATGATCGCGCTCATGCCCTTCACCGTTGTTGCCCAGTAGGAGATTCCCATGCGAGTAATTCTCAAAGAAGAGGTGGATAACCTTGGTGAAGCGGGCCAGGTCGTTGAAGTACGTCCCGGATACGGACGCAACTATCTTTTGCCCAATGGGCTGGCTCTTGTTGCAACGGATCGCGATGTCGCGCGCTTCGAGCACGAACGACGCGTGATTGCCGCGAAGGCCGCCCGATTGAAGGGTGAGCTGGAAGCGAAGGCATCGGCGTTGTCGGCGATCGAAGTTCGCATCTCGCGCACCGCCGGCGAAGGCGACAAGCTCTATGGCTCGGTTAACAACCGAGACATTGCAGCAGCATTGCTCGAAAAGGGCGTCACCGTTGATGCACGCAAGATCCTTTTGGCCGAGCCCATCAAGACCATCGGAACCACCGAGGTCAAGGTCAAGCTTGGACAGGGAATCGTCAGCGTCGTCAAGGTCCATGTCGTGGCCGAATCGGCATAAAGAACACACAGGCGAATTTTAAATAGCCTGTGCAATAAAAAGCGCCGTCGCCCGGAAACAAAGGGCTGACGGCGCTTTTCTTTTTGAGATAATCGAAACGCCATGGATGGTCGAAACGCAGGTCTGAGCAGTGTCGGTCGAACCGCTCCCGCCAATGTCGACGCCGAGCGTTCGACGCTCGGTGGCGTATTGCTAAAAAAGGGTGCCTTCGACGAAGTTGGCAACTTGCTGGGTTCGGATGATTTCTATTTACCGGCCCATCGCGAGATTTTCGAGGCGATGCGGGCGATCGACAAACGCGGTCAACCCATCGATTTGATGCTTCTGTCCGACGAGCTTCGCATGCGAGGTGCAACACCGCGACTCGAAGGTGGCGAAGCGTATCTCACCGAACTGGCAGCATCGGTATTCACGGTCGAGAACATCGGTCACTACGCGCGCATCGTCAAAGAGAAGTCGACGTTGCGCCGCCTCATCTCGACTTGCGCCGAAGTGCAGTCGCGTGCCTATGGCGAATTCGGCGACTACGAGGAGTTCCTCGACGAGGCCGAGAAACTGATCTTCGACGTATCACAGCGTTCGCGCAACGAAACGTACTCGTCGCTTGGCGATCACATGAACGATGTCTTGAATGCCATCGAAGCACGCGCACGCGACCGCCGTTCTATCACCGGTGTTCCAACCGGATTCACAAAGTTCGACGAACTGACCGCCGGGCTGCAACCCGAGACTCTGATCGTTGTCGCTGCCCGACCGGGTATGGGAAAGACCTCGTGGGCCGTCAACGTTGCGATAAACGCAGCACTTAACCACCAGATTCCCGTTCTCATCTTCTCGCTCGAAATGTCGAAGTACGAATTGATGGAACGTATGTTGTCCGGTGAAGCCCGCATTGACTCCAACAAGATCAAGCGCGGATTCATCGAGTACCGCGAGTGGAAGGAAAAGATCTATCCTGCCGGTGCCCGGCTCGCCAAGGCGCCGCTCGTCATCGACGATTCGCCGTCCCAGTCGATTCTGGACATTCGCGCAAAGGCGAGACGATTCAGGGCCGATACGAAGTTGTTTCCCCCGCCCCCGCCCGGAACCGAGCGACGGCCCAACGAACGGCCGCTTGGGCTCATCGTCATCGACTACCTGCAGCTTGCCCGCGGCAGCGGCGGCAAACAGCAAGAGAACCGCGAGCG
>JAYUPZ010000423.1:0-3415 GCA_043759805.1 Myxococcales bacterium
TCCCCAGCGGGGTTAGTCGGGACGCCTCGACTTCATGTCGGGTCAACCACTGCAGCACCACATTGGCGCGAAGTTGGGCGAGCTTGGTCATGTCCCTCGGACTGCGCCGGGCATCGGTATGAACCTCGATCGCAATCCGTCCCGGGTACTGACGAAGCAAACTCGCGAGCACACTCAGTTCTCCACTTTGCGCCTCAAAGATGTTTTCCCCATCGGCCCCAAAATAGGCGTCGGTTGGGATGTAGATTCGAGCGGCACCACCCGCCTCAAAGAACCGCTCCGGTGCCTCGACCACCTGATCAAGCGACAACAACGCGCCCCTGACACCGCCAAGAGGCGTGGGACCGTCTTGTAACGTCGTACGTTTAATGGTCCCGGATTTCGGTTCACCGGGGTTGACGGTCCCGGCGTCGGAATCGGCACCGGCGACTTGCTTGCGTGATCCTGGTACGCCTTTCGAAGGTTCCAGATCGTGCTCGGGAAACGCCGATGGCAAGCGGCCCGCACCACCGGTCGAGGGTAGCGTCGGTGCAACATCGTCGTCACCCATGGGTCCGCCGGGATCCCGCGGTCCCCCCGCAAAATCAGTGGGCAAGGGCGGAAACGCAACACCAGGCGTTGAACCCGGCATACGCGATGCGCGTGCGTCGCCCACATCAAAAGCGCCCTTCGGCATACGACCGCCACCTGGACGACGCGGCCATCGACCTTGCTGATCAACGCGCGGGCTCATGTCGTCAGGGGGAGCAGGTCTTGCAACCGCCGCCGCCAGGGCGCACGAGCTGCCTTTCAATTCGTCACACCACGAGAACATGGCCACGGTCCAGACGAGTGAGGTAAAAACGAGCGGAAGTTTTCGCGGCAAAAGCGCGGCCACCACCACTGGCAGCGCAAGCCAGACCATCTTGTCGCCCAGAGCGGGCTTACAACTTGATTCGTACCACGCATTCACTGGACCCCACAAAAGTGCGAGATGTCCCACGATGATGGCGATTCCGAGCAATTGCCAGACGCGGTAATCGTGGGCCTCCTCGATTTTCAGAGTCCGACGCAACAACAAGCCCAACGTCATCGCCGTTCCCCACAACAAGCCTGTCGGTGCGCCGCAGAGGATCCCTAGACACGCGGTCAGAATCATGACGGCCACAATGGTCAACCACCAACCCATCCCAAGCGGCTCTTTTGGTTGCTCCTTTTCCTCTTCGTTTTCCTTTTTTGCTTCGGCGATCACGACTGGAGGCGCACCCGTTGGCTCGTCCCTTTCCAATGCGTCTTGTGGCTGTACTTCTTCCGGTGAAAGACGGGCATAGACCGTCCCGAGCACGGTTCCAAACGCACGCCCATCCGCGGCGGCTGGACTCACGAGTTTCCAGTCCACCACCCGCAGATCAAAGAGGGGCACGGAACGCCAGTTGATCTCTCCTTCCAGCGGCGGAAACATCGCCTGGGTCAGCTCACGTTGCCGAATCCAGTTTGGCGTCGGATGTTCGGAGAGGGCCGGTCCGTCCACAGCTTCGGGATCGCGAACCACACCGCGCTCAAGCCGGATGTTGTGGATGTGCAACGATTCATCCCTGTCGCCCGGCGACTTGCTGCCCGGGCGAGACGCAATTCGCCCCGCGTACGTTCCCTCAAAACGACCTCGGATCCAGGTGGTCATGTGCTCTGTTTCGCGGGTTCGTTGTGAAAGGGGGCATCGACGTACATTTGAATCGGCGCGCCGGAATAACTTGCGCGCGTGCTCAGCAGGCGATCGGCGGTTTCGCGAGCCAGACTGTCCTCGAACATCACGCGTGCCCGGCAACGAGCATATTTACGACCCTCGTACGCAACCACTGCGGCTAAACTTGGCCCTCGCACGAGCAACAATGGGAACAACGCGACGAGCGTAAACAGCACCGTGAAAATCGCAGGCTTTTCGGGCGTGAGCCATAGCAACTGGATGCGACGGACCGCAAAGGACGAGGCTTTGATGCGGGCGTTGTAATCCGCAACGAGCACGGCTGCGCGTTTTGGATCGGATGCGCGCACCGCTTTTTCGTGGGCCTCCATCATGGCCACGCGATACCGGTGGACGGCGGGATCAAGCGTCGCCGCGTGCAACACAAGCTGTGTCGGTTGCGCAAAAATGATCCCGAGCAACGCAAACATCACAACCGGCGTTAACCTGGGTTTCCAGCGGGCGGCGAGACGCGGCGGCAAGCTGAGGGTCATGCCACTGCCCGCGATTGAAACGCGCAGCATGTTCAGCAACAAGAGCGCAAACGCCAGCGCGCCGCCCACGGCGATGGGGCCCGATCGTTCAACCAACCAGAGCCCGTACCCCGCCCCGCCACCGATGAGACCACAGGGCAAAAGACCCAGAAAGCAAAAGTACGTCAGATCGCGACGGTACTTCGCGTCGAGACCTTCAAGCAGTTCCGGATCAAAACCCAACAACTGCGGTATGCGCAGACGGAGGCTCATGTGTCTACATCGCTCCGCTCCGAAGCCTTGCGAATCTCGTTCTCGGAGGCCTTGCGCAATCGTTCGTGAACCGCCTTGGCAAGCGCGGTCTCGGCTTCAAGACGCCGCTTGTGCTCCTCCATTACCATTTCGGCCTCGTGGTACCGATTCACTCGGATCTCCTTGCCGAGGTGGACCCGATAGATTTGTGCGTCGATTTCCACCCCGGCACGCGCCGTGGCAACCCGCTTGGCATTCTCCAGCATGTAATCGTACGTGCCTCGGGTCAGCATCATCTTGAAAAAGATGGGCCCGGTCTCGATCGCCAACAACAGGAGTAGGATGAACCAGGGCACCATGCCGCCGATCTCGTGCGAGATCAGAATGCGCTTCATCAATCCATCGAGGTGTCGCGCCTGTCGCAAGTTGCTTGCCTTGGCAGCGTCAAGCTCGACGTTTATGTGTTCCGTTTCGCCTTTCCACCGATTCAGATCGTCGAGGGTCGGCTTGGTTTTCGCCTCGTCCTTCTTCCAGTCGCTTTCGATCTCCCGCTCCATCTTGTCAAGCGTGTCCCGTTTGTCCTGCCAGGCTGGCCCTCTGCCCGCAATGCCGCTGCTGGTCTTTCCTTCGGCCTCAAGCTCAAGCAGGTGCCGTTGCTCTTTGATCTCGAGACGTCGTTTCTCAAAGTAGACCACGCGGGCGTCCAACCTGCCCTGCGCGGTGTCCATCTTTTTGTGTAACTCGTCCTTGCGCGACTGGAACAGGGACTCGGCCTGCGCGTTCAGTTCGGCCAGGTATTCATTTTGTTCAAGCTCTAGCTGCGCGTCGATCTCCGGCTTTAATATCCGAATCTCAAGGGGCGCCGAAATGCACACGCCAATGATTGCGGCCATGATGAGGCGGGGAAACGATGTCGCGAGCTCGCGAAACGCAATACGATCGGTGCCATCGCCTTTGCCGGTGCTCGACA
>JAYUPZ010000424.1:0-15435 GCA_043759805.1 Myxococcales bacterium
TGGTTCGCGAACAACTTGTCGTGCATTTCCCAGAACTTTCCTTGCTCGTGGGCAGCGCGTGCTGCGATTGCTGCGGGCTTGGCGTTCTGATGGAACGAAAGGGGAAGATCCTTCCACACCACACGAACCTTGCCCTTGTAGGTGTCGTGGATCTGTTTCATCGTGTCCATGACACGCGAGCAGAATGGGCACTGAAAGTCCGAAAACTCGACGATCGTGACGAGGGCGTCATCCGGTCCCTTTTGTGGATCCGTTGCGAGAACGGGAACCTTGACCGGTGCACCTTCTGGTGCAGCAGTGCCACCGGCTGGAGCGGCAGGTGCAGCTGCAGCAGCAGTTTCGGCGCCGTTCTTGATCAGCTCCGCGTAAAGGTTTTTGCGAGGCACGCCAGATTTCAGCTTTTCGTCGGCCTTCTTGATTTGCGCATCAATCGTTGCCTTGAAGCTTTCGAAGGGTTGCGCGCCACGGAAGATCACACCGTTGACGAAGAAGGTGGGCGTTCCACGTGCACCAACTTTGCCAGCGAGTGCTTCGTCGGCAGCGATCTGGTCGGAAACCGCAGAGCTGTCGATGTCCTTGGCAAACTTGGCCATGTTGAGGCCAATTTCTTGCGCGTATTTGTTGATGTCTTCGCGAGCCAGCGTTTGCTGATTGGCGAACATCTTGTCGTGCATTTCCCAGAACTTGCCTTGCATGCCCGCCGCGACTGCCGCTTGTGCTGCGCCCTTGGCATTGTTGTGGAAGGGCAGAGGCAGGTGCTTGAACACGACGGCCACGTCCTCGCCGTAGGTGTCGTGAACCTGCTTCAAGGTGGGGAGAACGCGAGAGCAGAAGGGGCACTGGAACTCCGAGAAGGCGACGATCGTCACCTTGGCAGCCTTGCCACCCTGTAGGGGTGAATTGCCGAGGGGTATTTTATAGACCTGATCCGCCGAGGGTTGTGCAGGGGCGGCGGGTGCATCGCCTGCAGCCGCAGGAGCCGGCGCATCCGGCGAGCGCGCCGTGGCCATCAACTTTGCATATACCTGAGACTTCGGGGTGCCTGCCTTGACGAGCTTCTCGGCGCGAACAAGTTCGTCGTCCACGATCTCCTTGAAGGCAGTGATGGGCTGCGCACCTGAAAGCGCGCGACCATTGATGAAAAAGTGCGGGGTTCCTCGAACGCCCAGCTTGCTGCCAAGCGCGGTGTCTGCTTCGACCTGTGCCTTGTGCTTGCCGGCGTCGAGCGCGGCTTTGAACTTGCCCATGTCGAGGCCAAGCTCACCCGCGTACTTGTCGAGGTCCTCGCGCTTGATGGCGCGTTGATTGGTAAAGAGCTTGTCGTGCATCTCCCAGAATTTGCCCTGGGCTCCGGCTTCGAGTGAAGCCTGCGATGCGAGAGGCGCGTCGCTGTGGAACGGCAAGGGATAGTGACGGAATTGAACGCGGACCTTGCCCGGGTAATCCTTGACGAGCTGTTCGATCGTCGGATTCACGCGGCTGCAGAACGGACACTGAAAATCCGAGAACGCAACGATCGTCACGAGCGCATCGTTTGGCCCGCGCGAAAGGCTGTCGGCTGGGGTGCGAACGCGATCCACGTCGCCCGCGATTGCCTTGTCGCCCGCCGAAGCTTCGACCACGGCGGCTGATTCTTCACCGCTGCCGCCGCCCTTGCCGCTTCCGCGTCCGATCGCAAATCCAACCACCAGTGAGATGGCTACCAGTGCGAATGCCGTACCTTTGGTCATGAATATCGTTCTCCCAGGAGATCGTGAGTGAGTGCCCCGGCGATGGGGCTGAACAAGAAAAAGTTCGCTATTGCCGCGTACGGTAGCCGAATGAATCCCCTCCAGCAAGGCCACCTGTCGGCTAGATCTTGACGGGTGACGCTGTCCGGGGTACGAACCTTACCCCCACGGCCTTCGGGCTGTGAGCCCGGGTAGCTCAGTTGGTAGAGCAGGGGACTGAAAATCCCCGTGTGGGCGGTTCAATTCCGTCCCCGGGCACCCTTTTCAAGAACGCCGGCCGCGAACAAAATAGCGGCCGTAAATTCGGCGTAAAACGCGACAATGGGCTCGCAAGTCGAAGCCACAGGCGAGGTGATCATGAATCGAAAACAATTCATTCTCGGATCCGTGGCGGCAGCGTTTTTGCCCTTGCGCTCGGCCGAAGCCGGCGAAGAGCAGAGTTGGGCGAAAACGTTTTTCGTGATGGACACCTGGTTCTGGCAGGAAGAGGTGCTCACAATTCCCGAGCAGTGTGCGCTGATAAAAAAAATCGGGTACGGCGGCATGGCGCTTTCGTGGGGCCAGAAACACGCCGAGCAGTTGGCGGCGCTGAAAGAAAACGGGCTGCGCACACCTGGATGCTTTATCACCGTCGACATCGACTGCGCTTACCCGGAGGATTTGAAACAATGCGTGGCATTGATGAAAGGCACCGGCGGACGCGTGTGGCTCGCGTTGACCTCGAAGAACGCTAAGAAATCGGACCCGGCTGGCGACGGCGCGGCGCTGGCGATCATCAACGCCTGTGCCGATGCATGCAAAGCAGCCGGCATGCCGGGCATCGCGCTCTATCCGCATGTCGGCAACTGGCAGGAAAAAGTCAGCGATGCGGTGCGGGTGTGCAAAAAAGTAAATCGCCCCGAAGTCGGCCTGCAGTTCAATCAGTATCACTGGATGGCCGCCGACGGCGGAAAAGATTTGCGTAACACGCTCAAGGCGGCGCTGCCTTACCTGCAGGGCGTGTCGATCAACGGTTCAGCGAAAGCGCCATCCATTGTGCCGCTGAGCGAAGGCGAATACGACGTGCTTCCGATTCTGAAAACGCTGCACGAACTGAAGTATGCCGGTCCGGTAAGCCACCAAGGCTACAGCATCAAAGGCAATCTACAGGGGCGACTCGCGGCGGCGAAAGAGAAATGGGAAGTGCTGAAGGCGAAGGCGCGTGCGTGACAGCGGGTGCAGTGGCTCAGTTGAGAATTGGATGATGGTATCCACGGTTTGTAGGAAGTGTATCATTCTGGGCGTGAGCGTATTTCTGAGCTCTTGCGGTGAGTCGGGGTCCGGCTCTCAGAGCGATGGCCACGTTTCGTCTAATGTGGATTTACGCAAACCCGACGGTAGCGCTGGTAGACCCGAGACGTTTGGAACCTGGTGCGACCCACGAGCCATTGGTAGCACGCTATGCAGGTTGCCCTTTTCGTGCATGTCGAACCCGACCAACATGAAAGAAACGTGGTGCTCCAAGGCTTGCCGAAGCAATGGCGACTGTCCCTCTTGGCAGGAAACGGGACATTGTGCAGGACCGAAACAATCCCTTTGTGTCGATGAAACTTGCATTCCGTATCGATGTAAGTAGATGTGATTTAGGAGGGGTGGTGTTCGATTTTGGAGCCACCAGTCTGTTCCTTCACGCGGGAAAGAATCTCGCGCAACGTGTCTCCGTCCAGCGTTTCCAACTCGATCAGTCGGTCAGCGCCTTGTTGCAGCACCGAACGATGTTGGTTCAAAATACGAAACGCTTGCTGATGCGCCTGTTCAAGGACTTCCCGCAACGCACAATCAATTTCGCGGGCGGTTTCCTCACTGTAGTCGCGCCTTGGTTGGAACGCGGGACCGAGAAACGTCACGGGATCGGTTTCATAAACCACGTGCCCCATTTTTTCGTACATCCCGTAGCGTGTCACCATGTTGCGCGCGATGTCGGTGGCTTTGGCGAGATCGTCAGCCGCACCCGTCGATCGGTGCCCAAATATGATTTCCTCGGCGGCCCGTCCACCCAGCAGTACGGCCATTTTGTTTTCGAGTTCGCCCCGCGACATCAAGTAGCGATCTTCGGTTGGGCGTTGAATCGTGTATCCCAGCGCACCGATGCCCCTTGGAATGATTGAAATCTTATGCACAACATCGCTGCCGGGCAAGGCGGCTGCAACCAACGCATGTCCCATTTCGTGATACGCAACGGTGCGTCGCTCGGTGGGGTTTAGAATACGGCTTTTGCGTTCCAGCCCCGCAACGATGCGTTCAATCGCAAGGTTGAAGTCGTGCATGGTGACGGTGCTGGCGTTTCGACGGGTTGCGGACAAGGCCGCCTCGTTCACCAGGTTGGCAAGGTCGGCGCCGGTAAAGCCAGGCGTGAGAGCCGCGACGGAATCGAGAGGGACATCGAGATCGATGGAAATTTTTTTGACGTGAACAGCGAGAATTGCGACACGTCCGACCTTGTCAGGGCGATCCACCAAGATCTGGCGGTCGAATCGGCCCGCGCGCAACAACGCCGGATCCAAGATCTCAGGTCGATTGGTGGCGCCCAACAGCACGATGCCCGAGGTCGAATCAAAACCATCCAATTCGGACAGCAGCTGATTCAGCGTTTGCTCCTTCTCATCGTGACCACCGCCGCCTGCCATTGCCTGTGCGCTACGAGCGCGGCCCAGGGCGTCCAACTCGTCGATAAAGATGATGCATGGGGCTTTTTGACGGGCTTGTTGAAACAGATCGCGCACGCGGGCGGCGCCAACGCCCACAAACATCTCGACAAATTCCGATCCGCTGATTGACAGGAAGGGGACGCCTGCTTCGCCAGCGAGCGCACGCGCCAGCAGCGTTTTTCCAGTACCCGGAGGTCCCACCAACAAGACGCCCTTCGGCATGCGCGCACCAAGTCTGCCGTACGTTTCAGGGTTCTTGAGGAAGGCGACGATCTCTTGCAGTTCCGCCTTGGCCTCGTCGATACCCGCCACGTCCTTGAAGGACACACGGATATCCGTTTCGACATACACCTTGGCCTTGCTCTTGCCAATCGCCATGAACCCACCACCCGAGCCTAAACCCTTGGCTGCACGTCGAATGAAAAATACCCAAACGCCAACGAAGAGGGCCAACGGAATGATCCACGATAGAATCGACTTAAACAATACGTTCTCGGTACGCGCGGAGAATTTCACAGCGTGTTTTGAAAGGAGTTCCGCCATTGCGGGTTCAACGCGCGTGACGACGAAGCGAAACGCATTGTTGTTCTCAGCTTTTGCCTGTCCTTCCAAACGATCGGGCGTCAGTAGTACTTCGGTCACCTTCTTTGACGTAAGAAGGGTTTGAAACTCGCTGTAGGACAGGGTGCGGGGTCGGCTTCGTTGAAAGAAGTTTGTGCCCGTCATGATGACCAACGTGATCACGACGAACAGCACGACGTTCCGGTTGCTTTTCCAATCCATTCAAGCAGTTTTGGAGACGCGACCGTTTATCGCAAGCGTTCTAATCCGATTCCTACACTCACCTAAGCCAATCAATACCAATGTGAAACGGTGCAAGGTTATCCTGAATCCTTTTGCCCCTCTGCTGCATCAAAGCCAAACAACATGGAAACTGATCTTACCCTGGGTACGCCAGCGCTGCTGTTTCCCACCGTCTCCTTGTTGCTGCTTGCGTTCACCAACCGGTTTCTCGCCATCGCGTCCATCATTCGTGGGCTGTCGCGCCAGTTCGAGGAGAAACGCGACCCAGCGTTGTTGCGTCAGATCGACAACCTTCGTCGTCGCCTCACCATGATTCGCAACATGCAGGGTCTTGGTGTGATGAGTCTGCTGTTCTGCGTGGTCTGCATGTTTTCGCTGTTCGCAGATCGGCCCGACATCGCGCGCTGGTTGTTCGGCTTTTCCCTGATTTTGATGATTGCCGCGTTGTCCGTCTCTTTAAACGAGATCTACATCTCAACCGATGCGTTGCACATCCACCTGGCCGAACTGGAAAAGCGCATTCCTCGGGAACCACCCCGTGAAGACGGGTGAAGGCATGAAAAAAGAATCGGCTGTGTGCGAAGTCCTCCGACTACGCAATACCCGGCAAAGTTCCGCTGCTGCGCGGGCCGATGCCGAAACTGTTGTCGGGTAGACCAAACAGCTTCAGGATGGTCACGAACAATCGATTGGTCGAAGATGTGCCAGGCGCAAAGCTGATGAAGCGATCGGTTTTCAACGCGCCACCCAATCCCCCAGCCAGCACCACGGGAATGCCCAGGGTGTTGTGTGAGGCGCCGTCACCGTATTCGGTGATCCACATGACAAGGGAATTATCCAACATCGTGCCGTTGCCTTCGGGCACGGCGTTCATCGCGTCCAAGATGTCTTTAAATCCACTTGCGTACCACGCAAAGCCCTTTTCAAGCTCTGTCATGGGGCTGCGTTCGTGAACCGCTCCGTGCCAGTCGCTGCCCGCTTTCCCACTCAAACCCAACCACGGCAGCGCGCCATATTGAGTGTCCTGAATCGTTACAATCTGGGCGAAATTACACGCCATCGCCATGGCCGCGTTCATTGCCTGCGACGTGTAAACATCGGGCCCGTTTTGCGCTGACAGCGTCCCTGGCGCCGAGCATTTGGTGACCACGCCCGAGCTGGGCGGGGACGGCGCATTCACGCTTGCAAGTTCTTTTTCGAGATCTTGAATGCGTTGAGCGTGGCTATCAAGGCGCGCCTGATCCTCCTTGCCAAGTGCACCACGCAGGGTGGTGAAGTTTTCCCTGGTCAATGACAATACATCCTTGTTCTTCGCGCGCAGGCGATCCGCCGCTGTTGCAACAGGCGTCGGTGCAGGCGCCCCGCCGCCGGTGGCAGGGAGGCCTTTGAAGAACCGATCAAACACACGCTGAGGATTGGCTTCACCGCTCACGGCTTTCCCCGGTTCTGAAAACAGCATTTGATATTCTCCGACACCATCACCGTTGACCTTCAGTTCCAGGCTCTTCAGCTTCAACTGCTGCTTCATGTATTGATCGATGGAAGGCCCATTGGCTGGCGATGATTCTCCACCGGAAAAACCGGCGCATGACAGAATGGATCTGCCCGCCTTGTTGTGTCCGTTGCCACCCATCGTTTCGGCAACGACGTTGTCTACCGGGTGAAGCAAGTTCAGCTTGGATTTGTATCCATTTAGTGCCGAAAGCACCGATTCGCGAAAGAACGCGACGACGATTTTTCGCACGACGAATCCAACATTCACGGGGCCGTGTTCGCTAATGGCAAGTTCTATTATCCTGCGGGTTGGGGCGAATCCACCACACGGGTTTGCTTCTGAAAACGGTGTCGATTGGGAACGCCTTTACCTCGGGGGCGCTCATCAAGCCAATGCCATGGCCACTGGCGGCGGCGTGCTCATCTTTGGTGAGGGGGGCACGATTTACAGAAGCGAGGATGACGGGCGCACCTGGAAAAGCGTGGCATTGCCCGAAATTTTTTCGCTCCGCAGATGGCGTACGTTGGACCGCTCTCGCATTGGCCAACTACGATGCACGTGGGGATGAGATCAAGTACATCACGTTCGGGTACGGGCGCCCGTCGCCCCGCTGCCCTTTGCCTTGAACGCCGGTCAGATTCCGGGCACCCATGCGCCTCGGGACAGCGTACACTTGCGCGATCATGCCCCTAGACCTGAATGAGTTTCAGACCCGCGTGGTGGTTCGTTCGCTTCGGGGGCAGGATTTCGACGCGCTTAAAGCGCTGCAACTGATGTGTTTTCCCGGCATGGAGTCGTGGACACGCGAGCAGTTCACAAGCCAGGTGTCGCGGTTCCCCGAGGGGCAAATCTGCGTGGAGTTGGATGGCACATTGGTCGCGTCCTCGGCCAGCCTCATCGTTGACTACTCGGATTACAGCGACTGGCACGATTTTCTCCGCGTTTCCGATGGGGGGTTTGTTCGCAACCACAATCCCGACGGGGATACCTTGTACGGGATTGAGATCATGGTGCATCCAGAGGCTCGCGGCTTGCGACTGGCCCGTCGACTCTACGAGGCACGGAAGGAACTGTGTCGGCGCCTCAACCTCGTGCGCATGGTCGTCGGCGGACGGATTCCGGGCTATTCGCAGCACAAAAATGCGATGACGGCGCAAGAGTACGTCCGAAAAGTGTTAAGCCGCGATCTCGTCGATTCTGTTCTGACTGCGCAGCTTGCCAATGGATTCCAACTGCGCGAACTGATTCCAGACTATCTACCGAGCGACGAAGACAGTGCGGGATGGGCGACCCACATGGAGTGGCCCAACCTGGATCACCAACACAAGGAAAGCCATCGGACGCGGCGTGCCTATGAGCCGATTCGAGTCTCGCTGGTTCAATATCCGATGCGGCCCATTGCAAGCTTCGAGGAATTCGAGCGACAGTGCGAATTTTTCGTGGATGTGGCTTCGGACAAGGGTTCGGATTTTGTCTGTTTTCCAGAGCTTTTCACCCTGCAATTGCTTTCCACGGTGGATGCAGGTCGCCGCCCGGGTGAGTCTGCGCGTGCGCTTGCGGATCTAACCCCGCGCTACTTGGCCCTGTTTACGCAAATGGCGGTTCGCCACAACATCAATATTGTTGGCGGATCCAACTTTGAGTTCTCGGAAGGCGCCCTTTACAACGCTGCCTATTTGTTTCGTCGCGATGGCACCCTGGATGCGCAGGAAAAAATCCACCCGACTCCCAATGAACGACGGTGGTGGGGCGTACAAGGTGGGCGAAAAATCCGTGTTCTCGACACCGACAGGGGCAAGATTGCCATCGCGGTGTGTTACGATATAGAGTTTCCAGAGTTTGCTCGAATCACCACGGCGCACGGGGCGAATATATTGTTCGTACCTTTCAACACGAATGATCGCGAAGGCTATTTGCGCGTTCGATATTGCGCGCAGGCTCGCGCGGTTGAGAACCAAATATATGTGGTGCTGAGCGGCTGCGTGGGCGCGCTTCCGCAGGTTGACAATGCAGACATCCACTATGCGCAGTCTGCGGTGTTCACGCCTTCGGATATTCCGTTTTCGCGCGACGGCATCGCCGTTGAAGCGTCTCCCAATATCGAAACCGTGTTGACGGTAGACGTCGACATCGAAGCCCTTCGCAAGGCAAGACGAGCTGGAACGGTCCTGAACTTGGCCGATCGGCGCCATGATCTTTATCGTGTGGTGGAGATCCAAAAGCCGTGAATCCATTCCGAATCGAACGTTCGATGTTTACTTCTTCGTTTGCTTTTTCCCGTTTGTTGCTGACCACCGGTTTTCTGAGCGCGGTCACTCTGCCTCGATTGTCGATGGCTGCGGTGGCGAATCCCGTGGATGTACAGGTGGATTGGCCGCGTTTTGTAGGCCGCCATGATCTCACCTTTACCCGGCTGCCCGATCGCTGGGACAAGGGGGCGTTCCTTGGCAACGGCCGCATGGGCGCGATGTTGTATCAAGAAGCGGGCGTTCTGTTGTTCGAGCTCGGCGATGCAGGTATCACGGATTTTCAACCGCCTCGACCGGACGCACCCGGTCGCGTGACGCCCATGAGCACGCGACCCCGCATGCCGATCGGCAAACTCACGTTGCAACCCCGCGACACAATCCTATCGGGCACCGTGCGGCTTGATTTGTGGAACGCCGAACTCACCGCGCAGATCAAGACGACGCGCGGCGAGCTCCGAACTATTACCTGCACGTTGCCAAAAAAGATCGCAACGGCGTCTATCATTTGCCGGTGGCGGTATCGCCCGAGTACGAAAAGCCGGCCGCGGACACCAATTACGATCTGTCGCTTTTGCGCTGGGGTCTGACCACGCTGATTGCCTCGGCCGAGCGATTGTCGTTGGCCGAGCCACGCTTGCCACAATACCGCGAGGTGCTCGCGAAGCTTGCGCCCTATCCGCGCGGCGCCAATGGGTTGGACATTGGACTCAACGTGCCGCTGGCGGAGTCGCATCGCCACTTTTCGCACCTCCTCATGATCTATCCGCTTTCGCTGCTCACCCCCGACGCACCCGCCGATCGGGCGCTCATCGAGAAGTCGCTTGCGCACTGGATCGGATTCGAGGGTGCATTGCAGGGTTATTCATTCGTCGTGGCTTCCGCGATATCGTCGCGGCTGGGGCGCGGTGACGATGCGCTGTCGTTCTTGAACCAGCTCATCAGCCGATTCGTGAAACGCAACACAATGTACACCGAGGCGGGCCCGGTCATTGAGACCCCGCTCGGCGCTGCGCAATCCGTTCACGAGATGCTGCTGCAAAGCCACAATGGCGTGGTACGCGTGTTCCCTGCGTTGCCCGGCAGCTTCGCCGACGTGAGCTTTGCGCGGCTGCGCACTGAAGGCGCTTTTATCGTCACGGCGCAACGGCGAAAAGCGCGCAATCAATTCGTGGCCATCGAGAGCCTGGCCGACGAGCCGCTGCGGGTCGTGTTGCCGTTTGCCACGCCGGTTCAACAGGCGGGCACCCGAAAGTTCTCGTTCACCCCCAATGGCGATGGATCCCTTTCGATCGACCTCAAGCGGGGCGAAACCATCGTGGTCGGCGAGGGTGCGCCCGCGACGAAGAAGTTCACGGTGACCCCGGTGCCGAGCGATGGGCACGGCGACCACGCCTTCGGCGTCCTGGCGGATTGGCGTTTTGTGGATGCAGGGGCGCCCGGCGCGGCTCCCGTGGTGGCTGCAGCCAAACCGCCCTCCAATCCCATCCCGCTTGGGCCGGACGGGTTCGTGCGCACCTTCTCCCTGCGCGAGCCCCGTACCGCCACGGTGTATTCGTCCAACGGGTGGGAGGAGATAGCCTGGCGCCACCTGCCGCACGAAAAGATTGGGACGCCCGGTGCTGCCATCGCGGCAAGTGCAAAGCCTTGGTGGAAGAACGAATCGACGTGGCGTCCGGTTGCCACCGCCGAGCCCTGTCTGAACTTGGCCAAGCTCAACCCAGAAGCCGGTGCGAAGGCCAGTGACAACGCGGTTGCCTATTTGAGCGTCACCCTCGTCTCGTCGCGCCGCCAGAACGCCATCTTGCGCTTCGGCTCGAGCGATCAATCCCGCGTCGAACTTTGGGGCGACGGCAAGATCTTTTCCAGCACGTCGTACGCAAGTCGCCCGATGAAGCCCGACGAAAACGAGCTGCCGGTGGTGTTGCGCGCGGGCGACAACCCCCTTTTGGTAAAAGTTCTGAACGAGCAAGCCGGTTGGGGTGCATGCGTGCGGGTGCTGGCGCCCAATGGACAGCCTCTGTCCGACCTGTCGATCATTGCGCAATAGGCCCAGCTCGTCGGCAGTAGGCGTCCGATATCACGGCTTCAAGATTCGGGCGCAAAAGACCGATGGAATCGTTTGTGGTCCGACCAACGGCTCGCTGGCAGATCGTGCTGGCTTTAACGCTTGGCGCTGCGGGTTCGTGGACTTTGCTGGGATTATCCGGGTGTGTGGATCTCACCCGTCCCGAGCGCAACGCCGTCGGTGGCAGTGGCGGTGGGCCGAATGAACAAACCGACGCTGAATTTCCTGCCGCATCGGGCGGCGCCTCAGGCGCGACGCCGCTGCCGAACCCCGATCCGGTTGCGGGGCTGGCGCCGCCGGTGCTTTCGGTGCGCTGGCATTTCGATGGTGCCGCGCTGGAATGGACTTCAGAAACCCGGTTTGCGCAATTCATTGTGCAAAAGCGGGATACCGAAGGGTCGGCGTTCACCTCCATCGGTGAAGTTAAAGGCAAGGCCAAAAGCTTTACCGATATCGGTGGGCCTGACGCGTCATCGTTTTCTTATGTGGTGGTGGGCCGCTCCGATCTGGGGCATGAGGTGCGCTCGAATGTGGTGCAGTTCGTCCGCGGACGGAACCTCGTCAACAATCCCGGGTTTGAGCAAGGCGGCGCCCCGTCTCAGCCGCTCGTCGGATGGCTGACCTGGTCACCCTCCGACAGCGCGGCTGGCGACAACGCGGATTTCATCGCCGACGATGCCCCCGCGCGCAGCGGAAAACATTTTGCCGTTCATACAGCCACGTCCACGTTCACCGTGTTGTCATATCAAAAATTCGTGGGGCTTGCACCCGGGCGCTATGGCGCGCGCGGATTCTTCTCGCAGGCGGCCGCAGCGGCTTCCGGGATCACGATATTTGGGCTGAAGCTCTGCGGGGGTCCCGGACACGGCGACGCGGCCGAGGCGCCCACCAGCCCGTCCGGGTGGGTGGAGTTGGCCGTCGAATTCAATGTGGAAGCCGGTCTGTGCTACGAAGTTTTCGTGTACAGCGAAGTCGAATCCGGGAGCATCGTTCGCTTCGACGACATCGGCGTATACCGTATCACGCCGTGACGATGGGATCGCTCACCGTTCCGGTTTCGGCTTCCCGATGCGCACCATCACCGACCCGTGAGCTGGCACATTGACGGTCAGCGAATCCTTGTGAACGCCGAGATCCTGACGCAGCCACAGGTTGCGCACCGGTTGTGCGCCGCGAACGCCCACTTCCGCCCAGCGCGCCGTGCCGTCGGTCGCCACTTGCCCACGGTTGAACAACGCCACCGCCGTCGTCCCGTCGAATAGCGGCCGAGCCCAAACCTCGATCGCGCCGTCTTTCTTTTTACGGCCGGCCTGCTTGCCCAGCGGATCCTGATTAATGTCGAGAACCTCCGGATTTTGCAGCAGATCAAGGGTGAAGTCGTCGAGCTGCCCCAGGTCGTTGCCGAGTAGCAAGGGCGCCGCCAGCATCACCCACAGAGTCACGTGGGTCACTTGCTCGTTGGGCGCCAGACGCGTGTTGTGCAACGAATTGCTCCAGCCCACCTTGCCCAGGATCATCATGTCGGGATCATTCCACCCCCCCGGACCTGCGCCCGCTTCCCGCCCCGCCAGGGTGAAGCCGAGTTCCGAAAGGCTGGCCCAGGTATCGGTGATGTCGCTGCCGGTACGCCACAAGTCGCCGCCCACCGCGTTGCCCCAGTTCCACACGTCGCCCATCCCGTATTGACAAAGGCTGAAGACAAAATCGCGACCCGTGGCCTGCAAGGCGGCGTGCATGATCTTGTAGGGCTTTTGCAATTCCACCAGCGCATTGCTTTTGGCGATGCTTCCGTAAGAGCACCAATCGTGCTTCAGATAATCGATCCCCCAGTTGGCCCACATGCGCGCGTCCTGCTCCTCGTGCTGATAGCTGCCCACCGAACGGCCACACGTTTCGGGCCCCGGCGAAGAATGGATGCCCATCTTGAGGCCTTTGCTGTGCACGTAGGCTGCGAGCGCGTTCATGTCGGGGAATTTTTTATTCGGATTGAGATTGCCCGCCGTGTCCCGCTGCCCGGACCAGCCTTCGTCGAGATTCACGTATTGAAAGCCGAAGCCGGCCAATCCCGAATTCACCATTGCGTCGGCCGCGGCACGGATGCGCGCATCGTCCACGTCCATGCCCCATGCGTTCCACGAGTTCCAGCCCATGGGCGGGGTCAACGCCAACTTGTCGCGGCCGCCCACGATGGTCAGGGTGTGTTGCGCTTCGCCATTGGCGGCAATCACCTTGACCCGGACGCGCGTCGTACCTGCTTTTTTGATAGCGCCACCGATCACGCCGGTGCTGGCATCAAGTGAAAGGCCGGGCGGCAGCGGGGTAGCCTCGAAACGCAGCGGCGGCTTGCCGGTCGCCGGGATCTTGAATAGAAACGGACGACCTGGCGTTCCCCCGACAACCCGCGCCCCGTTGATCCGTACTTCGTTTGGATCGCGTTTCGCGATCACCGCTGGTGCCGGCGGCGGCGTGGTCACGGCGCGCGGGCGCGTGGCGGCTTTCGGATCGAGCTGCAGGTAGGCACCCGCC
The DNA here is from genome assembly GCA_043759805.1 of Myxococcales bacterium. Lineage (GTDB taxonomy): Bacteria > Myxococcota_A > Polyangia > Fen-1088 > Fen-1088 > JAWXBF01. The sequence continues at coordinate 13,557 of JAYUPZ010000424.1, forward strand.
CAAGACACGTCGCCACCGTCGCTCGTGGCATTGAGTACGAGCAGCTTGGCGCCGGTCAGATCAACCGAGATGTCCACGGGACGGTCGTACCCATGCATAAAAGGCGTTTGAACAATGGGGCGACCATCCACCCACACCTCAAACAATGCCTTGCCGCTGGCGCTCACTCTGCCGCAAGCCAGGTTGTTGTCGAAACCCACCCGCGCCACCAGGCGTTTGGCCGATCCGTCCAGATTAATGCGCAGCTCATTTTCGCCCGCGGACACGATGCCACGCGGGTAAAGGACCGCGCCAAATCGCAATGGTTGGCCTTGTGTGGTGAGGCGCGCGCGCATCGGTTTCGGGTTTCTGGGTGCCTGGCTGACGATGCCGCCTAGCCAGAGATTGCCCGCATTGGTGCGCGCCTTGCCAAGGTCGAGCGTATCGAGCCAGAACACCGACGCATCGCCCTTGTCGGCCCGCACCTGTGCCTCTTCGAGCGAAGACAAGGGCGTGAAAGATGGCGCCGGCTTCGATGCCGGCACGCGTTGGTTGCGTGGTGGCAGGGTTCGCGGCGGCGCGGCACCGGGCATTATGAAGAGTGCCGCTCCCGCCCACGAAGCGTGATTCCATCGGCTTTCCGGTAGCTTTTCGACCTGCAGGCGCATCATCCGCGCGCCTTTCAGATCTACGTCCATCCGCACGGGTGTCTGGCCGAAACGCATGGCGCCCGAGGACGCGGCTTTCTTTCCGTCGAGCCAAATGGAAAACACAACCCCCGGCGTGGTGGTGGCGTGTTGCGATTCTAAACATTTAAGATCGTCGTCTACGCCCACATCGGCGACAAAACGCAGCCCCTTGCCCTTTAAATCCACCGTGATTTCGGAGTCGGCATGGGTTCCCACACCATGCAGGAATGCCACCCCGCCGATAGCGATCGGATTTCCGGCGACTGTGGTCATCGCAGCGGCTCGTCCGAAGCCGGTCGTCATGGGTTCGAGGTCGAGCGTTTCCAGCCAGATGCCGCCGGCGGGAGGACTCTCGCTTTTCAGGTCGAGTTCGGGTACCGCGGCGGCGCTTGCAGACGGGCTGAGCCAAACGAGGGCCAACGAAATGCCAGTCGCCAACCGAACCACGGGGTTGAGAATCATGGAACCGCTTTTATCGTGAAATTGGGGTTCGCAGCGGGGATAAATCAATCGCCCCCACCACTTCGCTCGTATTTCTACCATGGGCGCACACTGACGGCGCGCGGTGCCGTGGCGATGGGTAAATCAACCTATCGCGATGACGTTCGTGTAAAACATAGCAATAGTGTTGCGATTTGTTTTGAGTAGGACGCCCCGCACCGGTATCGCTGTGAAGAAAGCCCGAATACGGCGTTTTTTTCCGTCGGCAACAACGAACGCGTGAAAACGTTCAATGCGGCTCTGGGCACGGAAGTTGAGGCGCGCCAGAAGGCCGGCAAACACGTGGTGCTGGTCGACATCCCAACGCCGCCGGCTACAAATTGATGGCGGACGTCTGGTGGGCGGCCGTTGAGCCTTTGTTGAAGTAGCCGCAGCCTCACGCTGGCCGGCCTTCCGAACCGCGAGCGCGTTCGAGCCCGGCCACGAGCCCGAGGCGATTGAAAAAACGGGAACGTGATCCCTGTATCGGAGACGAAGTTTGATATCGTGCACGTCCCCTTATTCGGAGTTGACATGATGCGTCCTGGAATCCGCAGTGGTTGTTTGGTGTTCGCCTACCTCGCGATGGCAATAATTCCATCGATAGCCACGGCGCAGGAGCCTACCTGTCCCGAGGGCAATCTTCTTGCGGGTCGGTCGCCAATCCACTGGCAAGACATCAACGGCAATCTCAAGGCCGTGACCGATGGTGTTGCTGCGGTCGAAGGCGC
>JAYUPZ010000425.1:0-3411 GCA_043759805.1 Myxococcales bacterium
ACAGACCCACAGCGGGGTAGCTCCAGAGTGGAAAGCGCGATTGTTTTTGATCTTTGATGCGCTCGGTCCGGACGACGCTCGCGGGCATCACCGTCTCCACGATGCCGATCTTCTTGCGTGCTGCCGCCAATCGTTCCTCGAGACGTTCCTCGCCGGCGGCTGAATAGAACATCTGGCGCATGATCGTCACGAGGGCTTGTCGCCCACCGACTGCGAAGGGCGCGATGGCCGTTGCCAATTCACGCGCATTGCCGAGTCTGTCGTTTCGGTCCTTCGCGAGCGCCTTCAAGAGCACCGCATCGAGTTCCTTCGGCACGTCGGAGTTGTAGTCCGAGGGTGGGGGTGCTGCGCCGTTAAGCGTTCGCCACTCGCCCTTCGACTCCATATGGTCCGCGAGCAATCGCCCGCCGGTGCACAATTCCCAAAGGACAGCGCCCACAGAATAGACATCGGCACGGCGATCCAGTGTTTTTCCTGCAACGTGCTCTGGCGCCATGTACACCAATTTGCCGAGCGTGGAACCGGGACGTGTGAGCTCGACATCCCAGGAGCTTTTGGCGAGTCCAAAGTCGAGCAACTTGACCTCGCCATCCATCGCGATCTGAATGTTGCTGGGGGTTACGTCACGATGGATGAACGAGCCGTCTTCCATTTCGTGCAGACAGTGCAAACCGCGACAAACGAGCGACACGATGTGGGCACAGACCGATATGGGCAAGGTCTTGCCCTGCGCGCCAAGTCGACTTTGGACGAGCGCGAGATCCGCGCCGCGCACGTACTCTTGAACAATGAAGCGCTCGCCGTCGACCTTGCCGTCGTCCAGACACCGAATGAGATTCGAATGCGACAGACGACGTGACAGCGCGGCTTCGCGGGCGAACCGGCGACGCATTTCTGGCGTCGAAGCGTTCTCGTCAAGCATGCGTTTGATCACGCAAGCCATCCCATCGGGCCCGATTGCCAGGTGAACATGTCCCATCCCGCCCGAGGAGAGCGGATCGATGAGGAGGTATCGCCCAAGGCGTTGAAATTCGTCTGACACTGGCGCGCGCATATTAGCCCACGATCGTGATAAATACGGTATCGATGGGGTTGCGAAAAAGATCGTTTTTACTGTTCGTCATGGCGCTTACGCTTCGCGAAGTGCCGGACGCTTTCGCCGCAACGCCGTCTCCGGCCGAGCAGCGCGCTCAGCCCATCGTTGAACAAGGCCTGGAAGAGATGCGACGTTCGCACTATCGCGAGGCGCTCGAAGCGTTCAAACAAGCCCACGACATCTGGCCCACGCCCTCGGTTGCTGCTCGAATGGGCCTGGCCGAACAGGGTCTAGGCGAGTGGATCGATGCGGAACGCCATCTGCAAGCAGCATTGCAAGTTGCGGCGGACAAGTTCATCAATCGAAACCGGGAGGTTCTTGAAAAAGCACTGACCGAGATTCAGAGCCACCTTGGGAAACTCACCGTCGAAGGATCCCCGGCGGGAGCCGTGGTACGGATCGACGGGATCACCCGCGGTGTATTCCCCAAGGCCGGTCCGATCAGCGTCGTGGCGGGAACGCGCACCATCGACCTTTCAGCACCGGATCACGTCGATCAACACCAGATGGTCGACGTTCCTGCCCGGAAAGATACCGCCCTGCGGATCGATCTTGTTTCAACGTTGAGTACCATTCCCTCCGCTTCCTCCGTGCAATCGCCCGTCAACCCGGTTTCGGGAACACGGACTACGTTTGACGAACCCAAACGCAATCCATCAGGGGCCAACTGGACGCTTCGTCATACGGCGTGGGTTTCGGTGGGGCTCGGTACGGGTGTCGCAGTCGGAGGTTGGCTGCTCTTTAAAAATGCAACCGAAGGTGTTTCCACCGAAGAAGAACAGGCTGCACGGCGCTGGTACGGCGACGAATATTTGCCGCTCGGCGCAAGTGGGCTCGGTGCGGCAATGGCCCTGGGAGGCCTCAGTTACCTGGTGCTTGATGCGTTGCTGGTGCCGGTCGCGGGACCCGAGCAAATCGGTCTTGCAGCAAGTGGGCGTTTTTAGAAGTAAAACCGAACGCCAAGGGTGCTTTCGATGTCGAGATCCTGGAAGGGCACCACCCACAGACTTGGCGCAATTTCGAGGAACACTTCCAGGAATGAAGGGCGTCGGAACATCAAATCGACGCCCACGGGCATGCGTACGGCCAACCCAAGATCGTCGTCGTTCGTGTTGTCGTTGTAGTCGAAGAACCAAACGCGCCCACCCACACCGATATGCCAGTCGAGAACCACATTGCCCTGCATCAGCAAGTTGTCCTGCCACAAATAGTCGGCATGGACGCTGAGATGGTCGTTCCTGCAACCGTTGTTGTTGCGACGGTTGCATCCGTAATCGTATCCGTAGTCGCGGAAACTTAGGCCAAAGTCGATCGCCTCGGTTGGTCCGGCGAATACCTTGCCGACGATTCCAGAGGGGCTCCCCAGGCCCAATCCAAGTCCGAAGTCACGTCCGCGGCCGACCTCGGTCGCCTCAGCAGAGGTTGCAGAAAACGATGCAGTGAGGATGGAAAGGAGGAGTGCGGGAAGTATACGGCGCGTCATGTTGCCGCAGTCTAGCAGCCGGTTCCGCCTAGCAATTGCCTCTAGGGTCTTTGCTATCTCTTTCGCCGCGGGGCCAACCATCGGGGCGATGGACGAAGGCTGCTTCGGCCAGTTTCAATCGCATTTCGTCCCAGCCGCCTTTTCCGTCCATCCCGTTGGGATCGACGGGCCTGGGAGGACCTGAGCGAAGTTCGCCAACTGTGCCTTCCCACTGTTCAAGAGCCTTGCGAGCCTCGGCTATTTGCGCCTGGAGCTCGTTCAGGGTTGGGTGGGGGCGTGCTGTCGCATCGGGCCCTGGCGTTCCGTCAGGCCTCACGCTGCGTGGTGGCGTCGACTTGTTTCCCGTCATCATTCCCCCTGAATCGGCCAATTGTACGGTTTCTGGAGGGGGAGTGGGATAATATCCGCCATATCGGGTAAATTTATTGTCGTTTTGTAACCGGGATCACGTTTTGAAACCGTTGGGGATCCCACCAGCAACCTTGTCTGCGGCCAACTTGCCTCTTAAATGTAGGGTCCTTTCGACCATAATCCGCTGGATTGATTCCAGACCGCCGCGTACGGCGGCACCGCGGTCACCCTCCAGAATTTCCAAAGCCCGGGCAATTGCCTCGAGTGTTGAGATGCGTTCCAGCTGGCCAGAGCTACGCAAACGGTACTCGGACGGTTCCGCGGCCGGCAAAGCAATCGCGGGAAGTGTCGCAAGCGCCGACAACCTTCGACGTGTCCGCGACGCCTGGCCCCATGTGCCATCTGGAATTACCAGACAAACCGGAACGTCGCTCGCCGCGTAATCGGAAACCGGGCGCGCATCTGGATCAGGAAACAACAG
>JAYUPZ010000426.1:0-15358 GCA_043759805.1 Myxococcales bacterium
ACTGGCGCATACCCATCGCTCATTGCGCTCTTCGTCTCCCCAGCTTCACGGGAAGATGATACGTCAAGCCAAGGTTGGGCGCCGTTTGGGCAAGGGTTCTACGCCGGCCCACTGGGTCGTCATTTCATAAAAACGACCCGCCGTCAGAGGATCACCCGCGAGAGAGTGGGCGCGCGTGATGCGGCTGTCCGAGAAGTATTTTCCCGTCGTTTTAGCCACATCTCGGGACAGGGCGAGGTATCCGATCATGCTGGCGGCGGTCTCGATTTTCTCGTCGCCGTCGATGCCAAAGCCCTCTTTCAACAACTTGGTGCTGACCACGCCCGGGTGCATTGAATTGATGGTGGTGCCGTTGGCGATGCGCCGGCCCAATTCGCCCGCCATGAGAACGAGGCCGAGTTTAGAGGTCGCATAGGCCTGGTAGTCGTCGTACTCAATTTCGCTCTGCAGGTTTTCCCACTCCAATCGACAGCGAACGTGTGCGATCGAGGATACGTTGACCACCCTGCCCCGACCCGAGCGCTGAAGGCTTGGCAAGAGCATGTGGGTGAGCACGAGCGGCGCCAGGTAATTCACGGCCAACGTCATCTCAAATCCATCCAGGCTCACCTCGCGCTCGCGTCGATAGACACCGGCATTGTTGACGAGCACGTCAATCGGTCGATGCATGAACTGCGTGGCCATCGCACGTACCGCCCGCAAGGATGAAAAATCCGCTACCACGCCCTCGACCGGCGATGGCTCCTCCTTGCGGGCACGAGCCGCCTCGCGGGCCTCTTGCTCGATGAGGGCAATCGTCGCATCCACGCGTTCTCGGGAACGCCCGTGGATGATGACATGGGCACCGAGGGTCGCCAATAAACGGGCCGTTTGTTTGCCGATACCATCGGTCGAGCCCGTGATGAGCACGACGGGTGGACCGCTACCCGTCTGTACGGCGCTCATTGTACCGTACCACTCAATCGTCGTACTTCGGCCTGAACGTCGGCCAAATCGGGCTGCATCCGTAGCACTTGTGACAGCGATGCGATCGCCGCGGGGACATCACCTGTTTCGGAAAGGAACCGCCCGAATGACACCATTAACCAGGGATCCTGTTCATCAAGTGCGATTGCCCTTTGCAATTCTTCGCGGGCCGACGCGATGGCGTTGCGATCGCCGGGCGACTTACGGTAAAGAGCCCAGCCCAAAGTCCCGTGGTAATTTGCCTGACCCGGTACGAGCGCAATCGCGTTGCGCAGGGCTGCGATGGCCTGGGAAAATCGACGGGCTTGCATGTGTTCTACACCGGAATAGTAGGCCTGTTCAGCGAGCCTGACGGTTTGTTCGTCGAGGCCAGGGGTCGAGCGTGCCCGTTCAAGCCGACGCAGATAAGCATTGCGGCGCGTGGAGTCGCGCAGCACACCGCGCGCCTCGCCAATGCGATCAAAGATTTGCGCTATCAAGCGACGCGCTTCCGGCTCGCGGGCCCGGTACAGATCGGGGTGGTACGCACGGGCCGAGCGTACGTAGGCAGATTCGATTTCTGCGGGTGCTCCATCCTGCGAAAGCCCGAGGACCTCAAAATGCGTTTGGCCACGCATCGCTGCGAGCATCGCCGCAAGCTCGGGCTCCGACTTGGCACCCTCGGATGGAATCGATGACGTCCGGCGCTCTCGATCCGAGGTGGGGCGAGCCTCGACCGGCGAATCCGAGGGTTCGACCATGCCGGATTCGATCATCGCACACAAGATCACGCGCGCGCGATCTTTGGGAATCGCGGGAACGTTCAGGATGGCTTCGAGCATTTGCGTGCCGTCAACACCGGCGATGAACCGTCGTTCGTTTGGTTCAACCGTCATGTCCTGCAATTGCAAAATGGGATTTGAGGTCGGAACGGGAAAACGCCCGAAAAATGCGCTCAAAACCTGCTCGATGCGATCCGAACTGTAATGGCGACGAACCCCTTCGAGGATCAGGGACGCCGTTGGAAGCAAGAGGTTCACGCCCTCGTCGGGCGCCTCGCGATCGTCCTTGAAGGAAAAACTACCGGAAGTCCATGCGAACAAATCAAAGAGCTTTGCTTCCATTTGTTCGACCAACAAGGTCTCGAGTGCATGCGGCGAGAGTAAGCCCATGGCTATCAACACCTCGCCTTGCGGACGTTGTTCCCGCGTCATGACTTCAAGCGACTGATCGAGCTGCGCCACCGACAGGCGACGCTTTTGCAACAAGAACTGTCCGAGACATTCGGTCAGCACGTTGGAGCGTACCGAGACCGGATAGCCTTCACGAAAATAGACGATCTTTTTGATGTTCTCGCGGACGACGAGCAATGCGCCTGAACGTCGGCTCGCGTACAGCCGACGCAACACCTCGGCAAACGACTGTCGCGAAAGCAGACCTTCGACTGGCTCGGCCTGCGCTTCAACGTGTTCGCTGTACAGATTCGCCTGCGCCTCGACGCGATGGGCTTCGGCTTCGGCCGCAGCGTCGGTCGACATCGACAGTGGAATGCTAGGCTTTCGGGAACGCTCTGGCGCTCCGGGGGGAGGAACCTGCTTCAGCATATGCGATAGCAGCGTGTTGATCTCAAACGGAACCGGGATCACCTCGGCAGGTTGAAAGCGGCGACGGATTTCGGTGCTCTGTGCCTGACCTTCGGAACGGGTCGATACAAAAAAAATGGGAACCAGGCGCGTATCGGGATCGCGCCGCACGGATTCCGCGACACGGAAACCGGAACCGTCGCCAAGACGGGTGTCCAGAACCACCGCGTCCGGTGGCCGCACGAGAACGCTGCGTTCGGCCCAGGTTGCTTCGCGTTCGGTCGCAAGCTCGTAGTTTGCCTCGCGCAATGCATCTGCGATCAAACGCTGCAAACCCGCATCGCTTTGCACAACCAACACATACGGAGACATCCGGTCTGGATTTATACACCAATCGCGACCGGGATGTTTCGCCGCGAGAAAAGTGTCCCGTACGCGCCGCGTTGACGGACCTTCGTCAGGCAGCGATAGTAGGCGCCCGATGAAACGTGGCGCCTTGAAGAAAACCTCGCGGAAGATCCCACTTGCCGCCGTTGTCCTTGCGGCCGGCAAAGGAACCCGGATGCACTCGGGCCGCTCGAAGGTGTTGCACACCGTCCTTGGCGTGCCGCTCGTCTGCCACGCGGTAGACCGGGCCCGCGAACTGGGGGCGAGCCCGGCCGTGGCGGTGTTGGGGCATCAAATCGAGGCAGTCACTGCCGTTCTGACCGATCGCTACGGAGACGCAGTGCGTTCGGCGGAACAAAAAGAGCAACGCGGCACCGGACACGCAGCCCGAATTGGCCTCGCGGGCCTGAAGGGATTTTCTGGGACGGTGTTGATCCTTTACGGGGACACGCCCCTGCTGACCGCAGCGACCTTGCGCAAGCTGGTGGCCGCCTCCGAAAAAAAGGGCGAGCTGGCTATCCTGACCGCAGAACTTGAAAATCCAAAGGGCTACGGGCGAATCGTACGACAAAAATCTAACCTCGGGGATTTGCGTGTGGTCGAGGATCGCGATTGCACGAATGAAGAACGTTCCATTCGAGAGATCAACGCCGGGATGTATGCGGCACCCGTGGAATTCTTGCGCAAGGCGACGGCAAAACTTTCGCCCAAAAATGCACAGAACGAACTTTACCTGACCGATATCGTGGCCCATGCAGCGAAAACCGTGGGGGCGGTGACGGTACAGGCAGCGTCCGAGGAGATCCTCGGGATCAATGATCGCCGCGAACTCGTGCGCGCCGAAAAGATTCTGCAGCAACGCGTACACGACGCTGTCATGGAACACGCAACTTTGCGGGATCCTGAATCAACCACCATCGAGTCCGATGTGATCATTGAAGCTGACGTCGAAATTGCGCGCGGGGTCGCGTTGCGAGGCAAAACCCGAATTGGCGCTGGGGCGCGCATCGGCGAAGGCGTAATTTTGAACAACGTCATCGTGGGCGCCGGGACCGAAATCAAGGCGTACAGCGTGGGCGAAAACTCGGTCGTGGGTCCGAACTGCAAGATTGGTCCCTTTGCGCATTTGCGGCCCGGCAGCGAACTGGGCCCGTCGGTCCACATGGGCAACTTCGTCGAGACGAAGAACAGTAAACTCGGCAAGGGTAGCAAGGCGAACCACCTTGCTTACATAGGCGACACCGACATTGGCATTGACGTAAACGTCGGCGCCGGCACCATCACCTGCAACTACAACGGATACGAGAAGCAACGCACCATCATCGAGGATGGCGCGTTCATTGGCTCGGATTCACAGCTTGTGGCACCGGTTCGGATCGGGCGACAGGCAATTGTTGCAGCGGGCACCACCGTCACCGAGGATGTACCCGCTCGGGCCCTGGCTGTGAGCCGAACCGCTCAGCGACATGTGCCAGGATATGCAGACAAGGTAGCTGCCCGTTACGGGAAGAAGCTATCCGACGGAAAACTGGGTTAAACTGTTCTTTTTCCGGAGGTCAGCATGTCCACGTCGGTCAAAGATTTTTTCGACAACAAGGTTCCCAAGGTGCTTGGACAAAGTCCGGCCGCCGCCAGGGAAGTGGCCGCGATCTATTTGTTCAAGATCAGCGGTCCCGACGGCGGAATCTGGACAGCCGATCTGCTTTCATCACCCCCGACCTGCGTGCCGGGCGATTCCGGCAATCCCCAGTGCACCATTGGTTGCACCGACGACGATTTCCGCTCGATGATCGATGGCGGCATGGCGGCGGCGATGCAATTGTTTTTTGGCGGCAAGTTGCAAGTGGAAGGCGATCCCAATCTTGCAACCCGTTTGAGCAAGCTCCTCGAGCTCGGCTCGCACGCGTGATGCGTCGGCGTCGTGTTGGGTGAAGGGGCGACCATGAAGGTGGCCGACAACGCGGCACTCATGCGGCCGTCGTTGGCATTTTGGATCGTGTGCGGCGTGGCAATCGCCGTACGCTTCGCCTGGGTTCTGACGGTGCCCAGTAAACCCGTCGGTGATTTCGCGATGTACATCGAGTCGGCGTCCTACCTCCTCGAGCACCGAAGCATTGACGATGCATTTGCCTTCATGCCGGGCTGGATCGCTCTTATCGCCTTCGTACAAATGCTGGGGGGTGGATTGCTCGCGACGAAGCTGCTTGGTGCGTTTCTTGGCGGCATCGCCACGGTCTTCATCGCCGGAATCACGCACAGCTTCTGGAACCGCCGGGCCGCACTCATCGCCGCCTGGCTGTACGCGCTTTGGCCCGGTGGCATCGCAATCTCCAGTGTCGTGGGCACCGATATTCCGGCCGCGACAGCGCTTGTTGCAGCGCTCTGGTGTTTGATTCGTTTCACACCAACAACGCCCCTGCGAGCGACGTTGGTGTTTGGGATCGTCATGGGTCTTGCCGCTTACTTGCGCGCGGTCACGTTGCCGCTGTCGGCCCTCGCCGTGGTGCCGTTATTGGGCCTTGGCGTGCCGCTCCGACACGCGATCCTGCGCACGGCACTTGCTGTTGTCGTCGTCCTGGTTGTGCTTTCACCTTGGGCCTGGCGAAACCACCGCATGGAAGGACACTGGACCTTTACCGACAGCCATGGCGGCCTCACGGCACTTGTCGGGGCCTATCCCAACAGCGATGGGCGTTTCACCCGGGCGCTCAACCGAACGTTTGAAGAAGTGACAGGCCTTGTATGGCTGAAGGCGCCGCACCACCCCGCGGACCAGGCAGCCTATGCCATTGCCAAGGATTGGCGTACCGTATCACCAAAGTTCAGCATGGGTCTGCGTTTGCAACGCGCATCGAGGTTGCTTGGAGACGAGCGCAGCTTGCTCTACTGGCCGCTTTACCGAGAAGGTGTGTTGCGAAACGGTGATCGTCAATTTTTCGACAACCGACGCGTCGAAATCGAAAGCGTCGTGGATGGCTACTGGTGGGGGCTTTGGATCCTTGCCCTCGCGGGCGCTGGCCTCGCGTTACACCACCGCAAACGTGCGCTCGTGCTTTGGCCCTTTGTGTTCGCGCTATGCGCGGTTTATGTGCTTTTTTTCGCAGAATCCCGCTACCACCTTGGCCTCGCGATGTTGCTCTTTCCATCGGCAGGTGGTGCCTTGGGTGAGTTCCGCCGCAACAATGCCGATTTGCGTGCGCCCGCGCTGGCGTTCGCCGTGGCGATTCCGGCCCTGGTGTTTTCGGTATTCTTATTCTGCACCTCGCTTGGACCTGATCTCGTCGAAACGCACCGGTGGGCTGTTTCCAAATGCAGAATCGAAGGCAAAAGAAGTTTCTGCAAATGGCAACGCGAGGATGCAGGCGATCCCACGGGACCCTCTCCGGTACATGGCAGTCTCAACGGTGTCGGGCTTGATCTCGGAAACGGCATTTCACCCGGCGCGCGCATGACGATTGCTTTATTGCCCGGACGGTATCAAGTGCGTGGACAGTTACACCGGATTGCGCTCGGCCAACAGGGTTCGGCGGATAAAGCCACCGGAACCATACTCATCGCAATAACGCCGTCCGGAGCTGAACAAAAGGTGAACCTGGCCGATTTGAAAGGGCAACAAAATCTGGCGTTGATGTTTGAAGTACTCGACACAGAAGCGGTCGCGATCACGCTTCGATTCCAACCCGATGCACGTCACGCAGCACCGTCGATGCGCATTTGGCTCGACGATGTTTCGATCGAACGCCAATAACCATCTGCACGACCGGAAATTCGCGCCCACTTTGTATTCCCTTCGCTCCCAACTGCCCCTCAGGATCGAGATCAGCTGAGCCATCGACCACGGATCGCGCCGACTCTGTAATGGAAGGCGTCGGCGTTCATCCGTAGTTTGATCACATGCAGCTCAACCAAGGTCCGACGCGTCAGGGTTCGCGGGTCATCGCCGCGGGTCTATTGATTCTATTCGCAAACTGCGGTTCGGCGAGCGATCGAAGCCGGCGGAGGCGCCGGTGGCAAGATGGACGTCAAGGGTGGCAGAGGTGGCACGAAGAAGGGCGGTACAAGCGGCTCCAAAACCGGCGGTACGAGCGGTTCCAAGACCGGCGGTGCGGGTGGCAGCGCAACCGGTGGTACGAGTGGCAACAACACCGGCGGATCACCCGCCACGGGTGGCGCGGGCGGCACAACCATCAAGAACGTACCGCCTCCGAGTGCACCAAGTTGTACCGACTTTGCGGTAACAGCCTTTGACTTCAGCTCGGCGCATTCGGACTTTCAAAGTGATGTGATCCCGAATGATCCAACGTTAAACACTTTGACGACGGGCCTCGTCAAAAAAGAATTGGGATCAGACGGCAAACCTCAGTACATCGGTCCCGATGGCAAGGTCTACATCAAGAATGCCGCTTCCTTCTCGGAATGGTGGAAGCCCGTCGCGAACATGAATATGAAGGTCGACTTGACGCTCAAGCAATTCAAGCGTAATGCGCTTTTGAATGCGATTGGCAGCGAAGATGTCATGGTCGACTACTATCCGCTCGACGGCAAGGGTCTTGGCAACGTGGACTACAAGGCACCGGACATGCCGAAGAACGATCCGGACAAGATCCTCGACGAGTCGCACAACCAGCTATATTCGCTGCAATTCGAGGGCGAGTTCTTCTTTCAGGGCGACGCTGCGGAGATCATTCTTCTCGATGCCGACGACGACGCCTGGGTCTTCATCAACGGCAAGCTTGCGCTCGATGCGGGAGGCTTGCACGGCATAATACCGGCAAGCGTTTCACTGGATGACGTGGTCGCCGAGTTCGGCCTCGTGCCGGGCAAGAAGTACAAGATCAATGTGTTCTTTGCGGATCGCCAGTTTGGTCTTGCCAAGTTCCGCCTGAGCAATAACCTGTACTGGACGCACTGCCAGAAGTAAGCGGATCTGGTTGCGCAAGTGAGGAGTCGCCATCAATGCAAAGGCATGGACCGACCGAACCGGAGGGTGTACGCGGTATCCAGCTCGGGGAGATCGACGTGCCGACCTTGCTTGCGAAGCATCGCCGCCAGTCCCAGCCAGGCTGCCGACGAATCTGGATCGAGTTCAATCGCACGACGGTATCGTTTTTCGGCCTCTGCCGAATTGCGGGTCTCCTGAGCCAAATACGCCAGCCAGTAGTGCGCTCGCGCCGTTCTTTCCCATGCTTTCAACGCACGCTGACAGGTGGAACGCAACAGAACAGTATTGCCCTGACGGGCATGAAGCTCACACGCCAGAGCATCAAACCCTGGGGTTTTCCAGCGTTTTCGGGCGCGCTCGATTTCGGCCGCCAAGCCTTCCAGTTTGCCTTGTTCAAGGCTCCGCGCGAGTACAAAAAAGGCTCGATAGGGACCGGTAGGTTCAACCTCATCGCTGGCGTCAGGCGGTATGCCCGCACGGTTGCGCAACACCGCAATTCGTTCAAGTACCGCATCCATTTGCGCGGGAGGAGACACTGATAGACGCGCCATTGCCTCTGCTTTATCAAGCGCGCCGGTTTCTGCCTCGGACACAATCCAGCGTACACGAACAGGCATCGCGGCATCCCGCGCAAGCGGTGCGACACGTGCAACGGTTGCTTCGGCTTCGACCATCTCGTTTGCCCGAAGCCACGCGTCCGCCACATCCAAAAGCATTGCCGGTTCGTGATTTCGTTCGGCCAGTTCAGCCGCCCTTCGGCACGATCGCTCGGCACGAAGGCGCCCAACTTTTGCCAACAATCGGCACGCGTGACTTTGAATCATCCCGTTGTCGGAATATCGTGTTGCAAGTGGTGCCACGACTTCCCAGGCGGCATCGTGTGTGCCGGCGTTGAACAACTCAATTGAACGGTTGTACGTTGCGATGACATCCGCGGGAAGACCCCTTGCGGCGCCAGTTTCACCCGCTAGGCGAGACCCCTTCGACAGGGCAACAAGCGTGTCTCGAATCGCCTTTCGATCGTGCGCCGACCATTCCGCAGAGCCCGCCTCGCGACTTGTAAAGTCCAACAACCCTTTTGCCTCGGCAACACGATCGGGATTCGGCCCTAGCCGATGGAACAGTGCGATTTCGATGACACGTGTATCCTCGTAGGTGAATCCCACTGCGTGGTGGTGATAAGTGGGCGCCATGATCCAGTACCGCTCGCGACTGTGAAATGAACCCAACGTATGGGCCCACTCGTGCAGAAAGATGACAACTTCCTTGTGGGCCTTGCGAGCAAGATACAACTGCTCCTGTTCATCTTGATCCAACACTTCAAATCCCTTGCGGAACGCCGCGACTTCGGCGGGACTGACCAGGCTGCGCATCACCATGTGTTTGCTGAATGTATAGGCGTGTCCAGCGCCGTGGGTATCGATGGTGGCTGACGCTGCAGGACCGACAAGACCAACGACCCAATCCACGTCTTCTCCTGCATCCAGATCTCGCAGTGCCGCCAGAGCAGCATCGGTTTCTTCCGCATGCCCTTCGTGTTCCCAGCGTCGGGCATCCACGATCTCAAGTTCCGCGTTGAACGCAGGTTGAATAAACTTGTTGGCGCGCCCAACAAGATCGGTGACGGTCCGACGCCAGTTGGCCAACCCGCGAGCGTAGTCGGCATCCACCCACACCCGAATCCGTCCCTTGTAAGGCTTTGTTCGATCGACGCGCACACGACCGCTTGGGCGGGGTATCAGAAGCGCAGGCGATAACTCCTTCGCTCGCCGCCGCTCTGCCGTGATTGGCATTTCCCAGCCGCCCACGAGAAGCACCATCGCCAGCATCAGCATCCACCCGGTCACTCGCATGTGAGGAGCAATGTACAACGAATTGCGGCGCCGGTGATTATCGGGGCAAAAGCGCGCAACCTATCGACTAACTGCGCGTCGGTTCGTTAAACACCGTGTCCTCAACGATGTACCGCACGCTTCGGCCCTTGCCCTCGATCCGGTGCACGCCTTCGGAGACCATCTCTGCGAGGGCTGATTGGACGGTTCTTAGTGGAATTTCCAGGCGATCGGCGGCTTCGCGGGCATTGGCGCTCCCCTGGCTTGCAAGCCACTGCAGCACGCGCTCGTCAGTCGACGGCGCGGTGCGGGGATCAGGCACCACCATCACGGACTTCGGCGTGACGACAAGCGAGTCACTCTGGCGCTGCATGTCCGCCAGATCACCAAGATGCTCGCGCATGCGATGGATCAACACGTCGAGTGTCCCCTTGTGCAGATCGGGAACAAACGGAAAGCCGTAGACCTCTTTGAAGAAACGATCCAGCGATAGACCCACCTTACCCGCCTGCAACAAGACCGCGACGGCGGTGTCGATGCGACCCTGCTTGCGTTGCTGTTGCGCGATCTGACTGACCTTGCCATCCGAAATCACAAGGCCGAGGCCTGGACGCAAAAACCGGCGCGAAGGTTGGTCGGGACCTGCCACAACAAACGCAAGGGCACTATCCCCAAAATCCCTCGAGCGGCCACCGAAGGCCGCACCATGCACACCAAAGGGCGGCAAGGTGCGCACTCCCGTGCAAAACGCCCGCGCACCATTCGAGGCCTCCGTGCCGGCTTCGCGCGGATCAACACACATGACAAGCGCACTGAATTCATCGCGGCACACTTGAATGCCCGACACCATCTGCATTGCGCGTTGTTTCTCGCGAAGAAAAACGGCAGGTTCTCGATCGCTTGCGGCCGCCAACATGGCAGCACCCGATGCGGCCGCGTGTGCTGCATATTGCCCCTCACCGGGCACAACCGGCAATCCCACGAACAAACGCTCCCACTGCAGCCAGGGTTGCCAGGGCGGCGGCGCTATCGAGCTCAGTGCCTCGAGAATGCGAACGGCCAGATGCGGTTTCCCCAGTACCCGACGCAACCGCGCCAACACGAGGTGCGCGAGAATCTGCACAAAAGGCAGGCCCTCAGTCTGCGCCATCATGGCCGCGCGCCGACCCAATGTCCGCGCTTTTTCGAGCGCGACCGTGTCGTCCTGTCGCGAGAAGGCCAGCGAACGTAGGACGGTTGCCTCGATGGCCAGCGCCGATGCCCCGAGACCCGCGGCGCGTGCGCGCAGCGATTCAAGCTCGACATCCACATTGGGTACCGTGCCTCCGATGAAGCGGGCCCAGTTCTCTGCAAGTTCCAGCCGCAACGCGATCTCCGGATGAAAGGAATTCTGCGCAAGGCGGCGATACAGCACCAAAACGTCGAAATAACCCTTGCCGTCGAGCGAAAGCAGATGTTGGTATAAAAGCGCCTCGGCTGTTACACACACGGCGAGTCGTTCGTCGTCGTCCCCGGGCGTCCGATCGAGCTCGCCCGGGCGAGCCATCACACCTCGGGTGGGATCGAGCAGCGCGACGCGTGACTGCAAGGCCATTGCAGCGCTTGTGTTGCCGTTGCTTCTTGCAGCAGCTGCAACCGTCAATGCCGCGTCCAAATCGCCGGCGTCAAGCCGCCGGAGGACTGCCATGAGGCTCTGAGGTGAAACCGACATCGCGCTCGCGACATCTTCCCACCGCCTGCGAAACCAGTCCATCTTTACGAGCCGGACACCTTATTCCCTGCACATGATCGGGCGGAACACCCAGCGCAACTGGTCGCCCATGTGTTGCAGCCAGGTCGGCAGCGTGTGCTTGCCACCCTCGACGAAGATGTACTGGTAGGCGATCTTGTTTTCTTTCAAGCTGGCCGCAACCTTTTGGTTCTCGGTCAACCAGTCGCCCTTGCAATCCGAGGCGTCAACACAGAACGGGCCGCAGTTCGTGCCGCACACCGCGGGCCATAACGCGTCCGTTCCGTAAATGTCGCAATCGCCGATCGACAGGCTGACACGAACGGGATTGGACGGCGTCATCTTGATTGTGGTGGGATAGGGATAATTCGGCCGGAAACAAACAAAGCTGCCGCTCATCACGACGGCATTGGCGACCAATCCGCTATTTTTCCAGGCCAAATCAAAGGCTTGCGCACCACCCGTGCTGGCTCCCATGGCAGCCTTCATCCGCGGATCGGTCGAGATCTTCGGATACGCTTTTTGCAGAGACGAAAGCACGATCTTGATGAACGAATGTTGGTCGGCATTCACATCGGGCGTGATCGCGATGGTGGGAGGGATTTCTCCGCGTTGAATCAATCCATCCAGGTGCCGCGTAACATAGTCGAGCGTCATCGGGAAGAAGACCATCAGGACGGCGACCTCACCTGCCTTGGCCGTTTCGTATTGCGCCGGCATGTAGATCTTGCTCCAGCCCTGATCCGAAGTTGAAACCTTGCCCTTCTGGGTGATCTGAACGGAAATCGCAGGATCTTTGGGCTCGCCGCTCTTGCCAATCTCGACGCCGGTCAACTCGCCTGGTCGTGTCCCGATGCGCCAGGCAGGATCGGCACACCATTTCGGTTTGTCACCGCTTGCAATCGGCCCGGTCCCGGCCGTGCCGCCTGAGCTCGTTCCTGAAATGCCGCCGGTCATCGTGGTGCCGCCCTTACCACCTTTCATCGCCTCGCCGCCGGCGCTGCCGCCCGACGCCTTGCCTGTACCCGTGCCGCTGCCACCGGCGCTTGCGACATCGCCTGCACCCCCTCCTTCGCCGCTGACATTGCTGCCACCTTCACCACCTCTCCCGGAGTCGCCCGAGGTGGTGCATTGCGCTCCCACTGCGAGAAACAACGTCAGTGAAACGATCGGTCCTGCAATCGAATTCCGTGCGGTGTTCATGCCTGCACCTTGCCTGCGCGGATTAGTGACTGCACTTACCAACCCTGCGCGAGATGCTGTGCACAGGACGGCAAGAGTCTTCACGCGCTTTCTCTGTAATCGCTGCCCACGAATTTTTAAGTGACAGTCTTGTCATGGGCAAAGAAGTTGTAGGTCTCTCGAAGTTCTTGGCGCTCCTGGGTCTGATGGGACTCGGTCAGACCGTCGCCTGCGCCGGCTCAATGACGGGCCGTTCGACCGATGAAGTCGATCCCGACCTACCAGACGACGGTGATCCCGATATCATTCCGAAACTCGACGACAAGCAAGATGCTATTTCCGCCACGCCGCGTGTCTCACGTTTGTCGCACGCTCAGCGGGACAACAGTGTGCTACGCTTGCTATCGCTCGAACAACTTCCGATCTCTTCAAAGATGTTCACCGGCGATCCGTCTCTCGGTCAATTTG
The DNA here is from genome assembly GCA_043759805.1 of Myxococcales bacterium. Lineage (GTDB taxonomy): Bacteria > Myxococcota_A > Polyangia > Fen-1088 > Fen-1088 > JAWXBF01. The sequence continues at coordinate 13,069 of JAYUPZ010000426.1, forward strand.
ACAACAACGGTGGCGTATTGCAGGTATCGGAAGGCCTTTGGGTCGACTACCAAAAAGCTGCCGAGGAAATTGCCCGCGCCGTCAGCGTTGACGCCGTCCGATTGAACGCCCTCGCACCCACAGACGCGGCAAAAGACACTTTCATTCGGGGGTTCGGACGCCGAGCATTCCGGCGCCCGCTGACAGACGATGAGGTCGACACCTATTTGAAACAGTACGACGCCGCCCCCGCACTCTACGGTCTCACCGACAAGCGCGTCGCGGGTGTGCGCCTCGTGGTTGAAACCATGTTGCAATCGCCCAACTTCGTCTACCGCATCGAACTTTCCGAAACCGAAGAAGACGGCAAGGTTGCCCTCAATGCCTACGAGGTGGCTTTACGAGTACAATTATCCGGGCAAGCCTCACTGCAGACAACACGGACCGCGCCATCGGTGAACTGAGCGAGCACGCGGACAATTTGTTGCTGGTCAAGGGCATCAAGCTCAACTTTCCGGGCAATGGCTGCGGTCACTCGGGTGGCGGTAACCAGATATTGACCGCCCACCGTGTCTCCGACGATCCCTCAAAAAACAAGTCCCTTGCAATGGGACCATCGATCGATCACATCATCGCCAAGGCCTTGAATCCACAAGCACGCGAGCCGCTTGCGCTCTACGAAGGTAACAAGGCGGGATACATCAACGATCACATTTCGTTCCGCGCCTCGAAAAATCTCTGCATCGGTGAAGGCAGTCCGTTGCGGGCCTACGAGCGCATTGTCGGTGCCTCCGGAATGAACAACAGCGCTGGCATGGTGGATCTGCTGACAAAACGCCGCAAAAGCGTCAATGACGTGGTACGTGCTGAACTCAAGGCCTTGTTGGCTCGACCCATTCTTTCTGGCGACGATCGCAAACGCATCGATCTGCACTTCTCGTCGGTTCGAGACATCGAGAACAAACTGGTGACGATGTTGCCGACCGCTAAAGTCACCGAGTTCACCACGGCGGACAAAAACTCATTTTACCGGACAAATCCAGCGCGCTTGCAAACCGAGGGTCTCCAGGGCGAACTGATTGCGTTTGCACTGGCCTCCGGCTACACGCGCAGTGCGTATTTGCAAAGTGGCGATGGCACCGACGGAATGGGCTACACCGTCAATGGCAAGACGACACCTGACTTCCATATGGTGTCACACCGGATCTTCAGCCACGGTGCTGAAGGTGATCCGATTCCCGACGCCATGGGAATGCATCACGAAATCGACCGTATTCGCCTGCGTCTGTGGAAAACCTTCCTCGACAAGATGGCCTCGTACACCACACCTGAAGGCAATTTGCTCGACACGGGTTTCGCAGTCTGGACCAATGCTCTCGGCACCGGGGCACACACCTACGACAACGTTCCCTTCATCATCGCGGGCAAGGGCGGCGGTTATCTGAAGACCGGTCAGTTCGTTGACGTGATTTCCGTCACCAACAACAAGATGCTGAACACCCTCGCGACCGCCGCGGGTGTCCGCAAGTCCAACGGCGATTCGATCGACGATCTCGGCGATCCTTCGTTGCCGAAGGGTCTCATAAAGCCAATGCAGGCCTGACGACCGCGCGCCGCAAAGTGCCAAGCCTTGTGGAGTTTGCTTCTCTGATAGCATGGCCCGATGGCGTCGCCCGCAGGCTCCCGTGCGCAAAACGATCTCGGATCGTCGCACGATCTTTTCGAGCTCGCGCGAGGAGGCATGGGGCGTGTATTTGTCGGCGTTCGTCGCTCGGATCGATTTGAACGGCTACACGCAGTCAAACGGTTGCACGCGCACCTCGCGCAGGATCCTGAGGTGCGCGCGATGTTCATGGACGAGGCGCGCCTTGCCGGGCTCATCCATCACTCGAATGTCGTCAGTGTCCTTGAAGTTGGCGAAGATGCCGAGGGCCCTTTTGCTATCATGAACTTTGTCGAGGGCGTCTCGCTCGGACGTCTCATTGAACGGGCCAGGGCCTCCGAATCAATACTCGGCATCCAAACCGTCGCACGGATTGGCGCCGAAATTGCGAGAGGCCTACACGCCGCGCACGAGTTAAGAACCTCTGATGGCCGCTCGCTGGACCTTGTTCACCGCGACGTTTCACCACAAAACGTCCTCGTCGGGTACGATGGGGTTATTCGTGTCACAGACTTCGGGGTCGCCAAGGTGCTGGATTCGGCAACACGCACCCAGACCGGAACACTCAAGGGACGCATGGGATACATGGCGCCCGAACGCCTGCGTTTCCAACCCGCAGATCGACGTTCGGACATCTTTAGCCTGGGG
>JAYUPZ010000427.1:0-3396 GCA_043759805.1 Myxococcales bacterium
AAACCGGGTTCCGTTGATTTGCAGTCGGCCGCGCAACCATCAACACCTACCTTACCTCCGTCGTCGCAAGCCTCATCGCCGATGACCTTCAAGTCGCCGCAAACGATCGTGGTCTGACACAGCATCCCGGGGGTCGGGCATGTAAAGTAAGGCTCTTTTTGACAAATGCCCGTGCAACCATCTCCGGGTTCGGTGTTCTTGTCATCGCACTGTTCGGAGTCAGCCAGATTGCCGTTGCCGCAATACTCGTCGCGCACGCAAACCTCGCCCGGATCGGGGCAGTTGAAACCGGGCTCGAGTTGACAGGTGGCGCTGCAGCCATCGGAGGGCAAATCTCCACCATCGTCACACGTTTCGCCCATGTTCACGACTTTGTCACCGCAGCGAACCGTGATCACCTTCGCGCAGGGCTCACCCGGCGTGGCGCATCCGTAGCCTGACTCGACCTGGCAGGCCATCGTGCAACCGTCACCCGATGCGAGGTTCTTGTCGTCACAGCCTTCTTTGCCACCGACCTTGCCGTCGCCGCAAACTATCGTGGTCAAACAGGGTTCGCCCTGAACGATGCAACGAAAGTTGGGTTCAACGCGACACAGACCAGAGCAACCGTCTCCCGGCTGGGCGTTGAAATCGTCACACACCTCGCCCTGCTCCACCAGACCATTTCCGCAAATCGAGGCAGCTGCGTCCATCTCGGGACATGCGAGGCCAGGACATAGCATTGCATCCGGCATCGTCACTGCAGCATCTTTGTCTCCCCCCGGAAACGTGAAGCCGGTACCGCCCGTTCCGCCCGTGTTCCCCCCTTCACCGGTGCCCCCCGCCGTACCGCCCTTCCCTCCACCGCTGGTATTTCCAGAAGATCCGCATCCTGCGGCAAAGAGAACGAAGGCTACAATAATTCGGTTGGGTCTATCCATAGGAGATATCCCAATCTACAGCATCGACGTTCGATAGCTGATGGAAAAAGCAAACATCTGGAAAACCAGGGTCAGTTTTACGCATCGGCTCGGATACATGTGGGCTCCTGTACCACGCAACGATTTCGCGAAACCGTGAGGGCTGAATGCGTTTAGCCGAGAGTCAAACCACAATCGCCACAACACCCTTGTGCGAGCGGACCCACGTGACCGCACGCCGGGCAAGGCGGCTCGGCATCCGATGGCGTCGCTGCTGATTCCGGATTCTCGCTCATCATCGCCGCCTCAAAAAAAGCGATTGCCTGTTCGTCAGATTGTCCCTCGGCGCGCAGCATGTCGAGCCACGAATCCCGCAGGAGCTGACCAAGCCGGGGAAGATCGTCCGGACGCGCGAGCAACAAGACCTTGGGACTGCAACCTGTCGTGCAATGATCGTCTCGACCGAGTGCGACCGGAAAGCCGGCGGAAAGACAGCGTTCACGGAGCTGCTTGGCATCCGCCATGGCGAGCTGCATGCACGGAACCACGTCCGCATCGGCGAGTAGACTGTCGGCCTCTGCTGTGGAGAGAGCGGCCACGTTAGATTCAGGAGGCATGCACGAAAGTATAGCCTGTGGTTTGCGTCACGGGGCAGCGCAAAATGGAACGTTCCGAAAGGAATCTGTCGGGTGATACGATGCCCGCCATGTCGACAGCGAGATCCTTCACCTCAACAATTTTATTGATCCTGCTTCCGTATTTCGGATGTGCGTCCACCCCGACGCCTGCACCGGTGAATACCAGTGCAACGTCCGGAATCGTGTCGTTCAAGGCGCCGTATGCTGCCACCGGTTCGATCGAGGTTCTCGATGAGGCCATGCGCAATCTTATTGATGCCGATGCCAAAATCGAAGTTCTTGCCGAAGGGTTTGGCTGGGGCGAAGGTCCGACCTGGGTTGCAGACGGCGGATATCTCGTTTTCTCCGACGTCCCGGGCAACACAATCTACAAATGGAAAGAAAGCGAAGGCATTTCGGTGTTCATGCAGCCCTCCGGAGGACTGCCCTTGAAGGATGGCAAGTTTGATGGAGACGGCTCGAATGGTCTGTTCTTCGATGGCGAAGGACACCTGCTTATCGCACAACATGGTGCGCGCCGTATCGTACGACTCGACAACTTGGCGGCGCCGACGGGCGGAGTCACCGTGCTGGCGGATCAGTTCGGTGGGAAACGCTTTCATTCACCCAACGATCTGGTTCCTGCGGGAGCGGGTGTCTTTTTTACGGACCCACCTTATGGGTTGAAAGACGACAGCCAGCGCGAGCTGCCCACCAACGGTGTGTACTACGTTTCGGTCAACGGGGATGTCCGTCTCGTCGATGGCAGCCTTGAACGTCCAAACGGCATCGCGCTTTCACCGGATGGGGAAACGCTCTATGTCGCAAACTCCGACTCGGGCAATCCGATCTGGAAAGCCTATACCCTCGATGACCAACAAAACGCCTCCGACCCTCGCACTTTTTTCGACGCCCAGCACCTGAGGAAAGCCGGTCGAAGTGGTGGCAACGACGGAATGCGGGTTGATGAGCACGGTAATCTGGTGGCCACAGGTCCCGGAGGTGTCTTGTTCCTGTCACCGGACGGACGACACCTCGGCAGCTTGCTCATCGATCGTTCGGTTGCGAATTGTGCCTTCGGCGACGACGGGAAAACACTGTATTTGACGGCCAAGGACAAGCTCATGCGGGTCAAGCTCAAGACACGAGGCCTCGGTAAGTTCTAGGCACTGGTCAAGCCGGGACCCCGATGTTATCAAGAACGCCCGTGACCGAATCCAAGACCACCTCGCCTCCAGCCCACAAACCGTTGCGCTGGCCCGAGATGGCCCGCTTCGCTGCGGGCGATATGGGCTATTGCCTGTACTGGAAGACCTTCGAGATGTTCTTGTTGATCTTCTACACGGACGTCTTCGGGATTCCCGCGTTGACGGCCGGAACGATGTTGGTGGTGACCCGCGTGCTCGACGCCGCCATCGATCCCTTCCTCGGCATCGTGGCCGATCGAACCGACACGCGCTTCGGCAAGTTCCGACCCTACGTACTGGCCTCCGCGATTCCGCTGGCGGTCCTCGGTGTGCTGACATTCACAACCCCCGACCTCAGCCCCAGTGGCAAGGTTCTGTGGGCTTACGCGACGTACATGGCGACGATGCTGGCCTACACCCTGGGCAACATTCCCTATGGTGCCATGCTGGGCGTCATCACCAACGACGTGCGGAAACGCAGCACATTATCGGCGATGAAGCTGGTTGGAGCAAACGTGGGTGGCATCGTTGTGGCCCTGTGTACGCTGGATCTTGTCGCGTACTTGGGTGCCGGTGACAAGGCCAAGGGTTGGCAATGGACGATGATCGTCTATGGCGTGGTCTCGATTGCGCTGCTCATCACCACTTTTGCAGGCGTGACCGAACGCGTCCGTCCCTCGCCGACGCAAAAAA
>JAYUPZ010000428.1:0-7135 GCA_043759805.1 Myxococcales bacterium
TCCTTCAGGAAGAACTCCTGAATCTGAACGTCGTCCGGTTGGAAGAGCAAAACACAACGGGCAAGTTTGCCGTCGCGACCGGCACGACCGGCTTCTTGCACATACGATTCCGGCGAGCCGGGCATCTGGTAGTGGATAATGTATCGAATGTCCGGCTTGTCGATGCCAAGACCGAAGGCGTTGGTCGCAATCATGACCACCTTGCGACCGTGGTGCATGAACGAGGCTTGCGCTTTTTCGCGATCGCCCGCAGTCATCTTGCCGTGATAACGCTCGACGGGAATTTTGCCGGCCTTCAGGGCGATGTACAGATCGTCCACGGCCCTTGTGGTCGCGCAGTAGATGATGCCGGGACGGCGTAGACGCTGAATCATCTTGCCAAGAACCCGCAGTTTGTCGGCTTCGCCTCCTACCTTGCGAACATCGAACACGAGGTTTGGACGGTGGAACGAGATGCGCGCGACCTCGGCCTCTTTCATCCCGAGTTGGACGAGAACATCTTCCCCGATGGCGGGCGTTGCCGTCGCTGTGAGTGCAAGGATGGGTGGTCGGCCCAGAACCTCAGCGGCTCGACGAAGACCCAGGTAGGACGGGCGGAAATCGTGTCCCCACTGCGATACGCAGTGCGCTTCATCCACCGCGAACAGTGAGAACTTGACGCCCTCGAGTTCGGATTGAACCGCAGCTGACGTGACCGACTCGGGGGTGATCAAGATGATCTTGATCTTGCCCTCGCGAACGCCCGCGAGATCTTCGCGCCGCTCCTTGGCGGTTCGAGTTGAATCGATTCGTGCCACAGGAACACCAAGCTTTAAAAGTTTGGTGTACTGATCTTCGATGAGCGCAAGGAGTGGTGAGACCACGATGGTCGGACCCGGAAGCACCAACGACGGGAGTTGATAGGTCAGCGACTTGCCGCTCCCTGTCGGGAGCACAGCCATCGTATCGCGGCCCGCCAGCACGGATTCGATGATCGCGGTCTGGCCCTGGCGCAGTTCCTTGATCTTGAAAACGTCGCGCAGTTTGACGAGCGCCTCCTGCAGCGCCGGCGACGGATCGTGGTGCTCGTCCGCTTTGAACGAGACCAGCTGTCCGGGGTGAATGACAATTTCGGGAGGCACATCGGAATCGGCCTCCTCTTCTTCTTCCTCGCTCAGGTTGAGGACGATGGTCTCCTCGTCGTCATCCTCCGAGGCAAGGCGTCTCGGCGCGTCGGCGTCTGACGTGGAAATCGTTACGGTATCGTCGTCGTCGTCGTCGTCGTCGTCGTCCTCATCGTCGTCGTCATCGTCGTCATCGTCGTCGTCGTCGTCGTCGTCGTCCTCATCGTCGTCATCGTCGTCGTCCTCTGGGAGGTCGTCATCTTCCTCGTCGAGGTCGTCGTCGCCATCTTCGGCATCGTCCTCATCCTCGTCGTCGTCGTACGATTCGTCTGCGTCCGGGGGATCGGTTTCACCGGCGGCCAACTTGGGCTCGTCCGTTTCATCTAGCGGTTTCAAATCTAGCTCCTTCCGGATGGCGCGCTTTCCGGCTGGCTCATCTGGCGCGCCCCCTGCCGCCGGTTTTCGTCGCACATTTTGGCTCCTGAAAATCAGGTAACCGCGCTCCGAACACCGCGCTGAGGGCTTCAAGGCCCGGCCGTCTAAAACGACCGTGGAGCCCCGCGCCACGCGCACGCCCAAACTAGCACAGACGATCCGTTCCCGAACAAGGGGATTTTAAATATTTTTCCGGTCCTCTACCAATATCAAGTGATTTTAATTAGTTAGCCGATGTCGCGCGTCCAAACTTTGGCACGCGACTTGAATAGCAGGTCGCCATGCCGAACCCGAAAGCGATCCCCATTGGCGACCGACCCCGTGAACGCATGAGGACCCACGGACCCGAAAGGCTGTCCGATTCCGAACTCATTGCGGTGTTACTCGGCTCGGGCAATCGAACCCAAAACGTATCCGATATGGCCGGTGATTTGCTTGAAACGTACGGCGGACTTCATGGTCTTGGTCGGGCGACAAGGGCAACGCATGCGGTTCTTGATGGGCTGGGACCTGCACGGGCGTGCGCTCTCGGAGCCGCTTTTGAACTCGGCCGACGGGTGACCGGACATCGACCAAGACTCGGACAACGGCTTGGACAGGCGTCCGACGTCTGGACACATCTGAGAGCACGCCTTTGCGACAAACCCGTCGAGGAGTTTTGGGCGCTGGGTCTCGACGTTCGGCACCGCGTGCGTTTCGAGTCCTGTTTGGCTCGGGGTTGTCTGACCGGCGTCGAAGTTCACCCCCGAGACGTATTTCGAGTGCTCATCGAACAAGGCGTTGCCGCCGTCATTTTTTGCCACAACCACCCTTCCGGTGAGCCCACCCCGTCGCGGGAGGATCTTGACCTCACCCACCGTCTACGGGAAGTGGGGCAGTTGTGCGGCATTTCGGTCCTTGATCATGTCGTCGTCGCCCAGGACGGATTTGTCTCGATCGCCGAGCGCGGCTGGGTCTAGCGCACCGATTTCTCGCATCAGTCCCCGACACGGCTACAATCCTCCGCCATGACACCCGTGTTCTGGAAATGGGCCCCCCTTTTTGGTGTGGCCTCGCTTCTCTTCAGCGCGCCGCTGGCCCGCGCGGACAATCCAACACGGGTTGGAACTCGTGCACTTGGTATGGGTGGAGCCTTGCGGGGCTCGGCCACCGGAGATGCCGGGCTGATGCTGAATCCTGCGGGGCTCTCGCTGCTACGCGCTTACGTGATGGAAGGAGCTTATCAATACGACGACTCGATGTCGGCAAGTCGCGCCCACGTTTCGATAGCGGACTCGACCTCGGCAGCCAACATCGCGGGGGGCTTGTACTACACATACACCGGGCTCGATCTTTTACCGTCCGTGACACAAACCGCACACCAGGTCGGAACGGCTTTGTCGGTGCCCTTCAATGAAAACCTCTCGGTTGGTGTCACCGTCAAGTACATCTGGCTCGAAACCGTGACCGATCCCATCGTTCCCACGTCCGCGTCGACTTCGCGGAATCAAAAAGGATTTTCGTTCGACGCGGGAGCCGTACTTCGCCCCGTTGACGGTCTTGGCGTGGGCATCGTGGGTTACAACCTGGCTCGTCTCGATACCCAGTTTTCCCCCCGCGGCGCGGGATTGGGTCTCTCTTATGCGCCCATTCCAGCCTTCTTGTTGGCGGCGGACGTCGTGGCTGACTTCGACTCGAGCCGAGACACCACCGGCAAGCGCAGCACCTCCACGAGTTTCATGGGTGGGGTCGAGTACGTCCTGCCCATACAGATCGTCCTGCGCGGCGGCGGCGGTCACGATGGCGTGCGCGAGAACAACTACGCGAGCTTCGGCATTTCGACCGTTTCAGAGATGGGCGCCCTCGATCTCGGGGCCTTGCGAGATCTGTCAGGCGACCGAAAAGAGACTATTGTGGCCTTCAGTGCCCGATTGTTTGTCCCAAGCCCCTGATCGAATCGGGAACCCCGGAGGATTTCAAGTGTCTCTATCCTCATGGAGGCATCTGCCCGTCGTATCCGAATTTGGCCGAGGCCACGCCACGAAATGAGCATCGCCGATCGATTGTTCATTTCACGCTTGCGCGATCGCGACGAGGACGCGTTTTCCGAAATGGTGCGCCTTGAAGGGGATCGCGTCTTCAACCTTGTATATCGAATGGTGGGCGATCGCAGCGAGGCCGAGGACATTGCGCAGGAAGTCTTCGTCACGGTCTTCAAGCAAATCGACTCTTTTCGGGGCGAGTCGCAGTTTTCGACCTGGTTATTGCGGATTGCCGCCAATCACGCCAAGAACCGCATCAAGTATCTCGCCCGTCGCCGTACGACGGATGATGACATAAACGAAATGGAAACCGACCACGACCCGAGTCTGGCGAATCGTTCCATGCAAGCGCGCATTCACCGCCCGGACACGTTGTTGGAAGTCGCCGAACTCGGAGATCTACTGGAGCGAGCGATTGCCGCCCTCGATGCGGAACAGCGATTGCTCGTCGTTTTGCGCGACATGGAAGAACTGTCATACGAGGACATTTGTGTAATCACAGGCCTGCCGGAAGGCACCGTGAAGTCGCGGCTCCACCGCGCACGCATGGAACTAAAAACATTGCTCGACAAGAACACCCGATGACGCTCTCCCACAACTGCGAAACCTCGCGCGAACGGTTTTCTGAATACCTTGATGGCGATCTATCGGGCGACGAGAAACAAAAATTGGAAACGGAGATCGCGGATTGCACAACCTGTCGATCCGAACTGGATGAACTTCGCCGCACGCTGGGCCGCATCGGAAGTATCAAGCATCACGCACCACCGGCATTTGTCGATTCAGTGCGCTCACAAATCCGTCAGCGCTCGCAGGGCCGTTTCTTCAAACGCAAATACCTGTTATTCGGTCGCATCCCCTTCGAGTGGGTGTCGTTCGTGATGATCCTCGCGATGTTGGTCTACTACATCGTGATCATGCGCAGCACGCCGACCGATGTTGCACCGGCTCCCTGAACGCCTCGCTACGCCGGCACGACATCCACGCTGACCTTTACGGTATGGCGTCCGCCGCCCAGGATCACGCCGCGAATCGGTGTCACATCGGAGAAGTCGCGACCCCAGGCCACGACGACGTGTTCGTCGGAGGCCAGCATGTTGTTGGTGGGATCGAAATCGAACCAGCCAACGTCGGGCAAAAACACCGAGAACCAGGCATGCGACGCGTCCGCACCTTCAAGTCGAATCCGACCGGGCGGCGGACGGGTTAGCAAATAACCGCTGACGTACCGGACCGGAAGACCAAGCCCACGCAACCCCGCTATACACAGATGCGCAAAGTCCTGACAAACACCGCGACGTTTCACAAAGACCTCCGACACCGGGGTCGAAACATCGGTTGCCTCGGGATCGTACTTGAAATCCGAATGGACGCGCGCAACCAAATCCCCCACGCCGGAAAGGATCGGTCTGCCGACCGGGAAGGACTGTGCTGCGTATGCGGTAATATCCGGATCAAGCCTGACGTGTGGCGATTCAAAACCGAATTGAAACGCATCCAGCAGATCCCGCCGAGGAGATCCGCGCAATACGGATGCAACGGATTGCCAGTCCGGGGAGTCATCAAGTTGAACGTCGGGCCGCAAATAGGTTTCCACGACACTGCGTGCACTAAATGATAGCCGACGATGCGGCTCGTTGAACGCGACATAAAGCGTCCGGTTTCCGAAGTAGTCGAGCCGCTCGCGGGGCGAAACCGGCGTCGGCGAGATCTCGACCTCGTGCTGAACGCAACGCTGGTTCAGTTCATCGCGCGGTGTCAGATGGGCGAGGTGCTGCGCGTTCGTGACAGGCTCGGTGTATTCGTAGATCGTGCGATGGGTGATTGACAATTTCATGACATGGTCGCTCCCGCTGCGAGGTTGCGGGAAACCGCAGCATGGCTCAGGTAGCGTTCGGTCAAGTTGTCGGACAAGGCGGGTTCCACGATGGCCGTACGGAGGCACTTTTCAATTCGGATCGCGAGGGTTTTTATGCCCACGTGCGCCGGGGCGTGCAGCTTGCGCTGGGTCTTGTGCGCAGCACGATGTTGCACGACGTTTGGCCGGCTGGGCTGCCGAGCCAGACGGCAAGCGGAATCGATGCCACGCATCGGCTGGAGTCCCTGATGGACTGGATGTTGGGTCAAAAGGACAAACTGGCGACGATTTCGATCCACGATCTGCTTACCCACGTGGTCGATGAAACCGCCATTTCCTGCCAGGAAATCGGGGAGGAGATCCGCAAAGGTGGGCGTCCTGAGCCGGAACTGAAGACTGAAACCACGGAGGAATAGTTCGGAGCTTTAAACTCCCGAGGTTTTGACCGATATTGCCTGGGCATGCCCGGATCTTCGGTTGTCTTCTTCGCAGGCCTGTTGGCGGCCGATCCGGTTTTTGTGGATTCGGCGTCGGTGAAGGTTGAGGGCGACAACGTCACGATGGTGATCGTCGGAGAAAAAACAATTGATCCCGTGGCGGTTTCGGGACGCATCACGCCCGAGGGCGTGGGGATCTACATCGATGGCGGCATGGGACGGCCCTCGAATCTGCAGTGGCAGAGCGGAGGCCTGACAATCGATGCGCGCCGACGCAAGGACAAGGTGAAGATAGAAATGGCGTTCCCGGTGGGAACGACGTGCACGGGTGGCGTGAAGATTCGGGGGACGGAGGACGGGAAGATTGAGGCGGAGTTCAAGTGTACTGCGGCGGCGGGTGGGGCGACGACTGTTGCGGTGGTGGCCGAGGGGAACAAGGGCGAGCCTGTTGCGTCGATTGCGCCTGCTGCGGCGACGGGTGCGTCTGCGGAGGCGTCCAGAGTTCCGGCGGTGATTCAGGGTGAGGCGGTTGAAGCAGTTAGCGCGCAGGAGCCCTTGGCCGCATCGACTCCAAGCAACCGTTGGATGTGGGTTTTGGGTGCGCAGGCGTTGCTTATTATTGTGCTACTGTTGCGTCGCAAACCGGTGCCCAAGGCAGAAGCGCCTGCTGTGGTTTCGCAGTCCCCTTCCCCGGTATCGGGAGATCCGTTGAAAGTGCTCATCGTCGCGGAAATGGAAGGCCGTCACTTTTTGCTTGGCGCAAGCGATACCCACACCGGCCTGGTCCGCGACGCCACCGCAAAGTGGGCAGACCAACGCGTGGTGACGGAGGTTTTGCTGACACCGATCGGCAGCGCGCGGTCGAATCGCAACACATCATCGGCGATTTCGGAAAGCGCGGAGGAGCGGCTGGCAGCGAAGGTTTTCGGGAAGACGGGGCGTTGAGGGTGCGCCGACCCCAACGGCGAGAAGAAGAGGAACACGGATAGGCGGAACTCATCGCCACACCCGCGAGCCTTTGCCTTTGTGTCAGATTTCCATCAACCCGGCCAGCCACCACTCAGCGATTGGCGCGCACGTTCCCGCGACGTCCACCTTGGCAAGGTGGCACTCTTTTTGAAATGGACGATGTGATTTCAATGGTTTAGCGGTCTTGGCGCCCAGCGAGATTGCACGAAATGGTACGAAATCGCTCGAAATGGCGTGAAATGACCTGAAACGGCGTGAGAAATTCCCTCGTTTTCACCTCATGCGCGCGGACGATTCCCTCGTTCTTCCGGG